>CATMOC010000247.1 GCA_950071955.1 uncultured Mesorhizobium sp.
CACCGCAATCCACACGAAGCGGTTACTCAGGTCCGACCACAGCAGGGTCGCGATAATCACGGCTGCCAGGATCAGCAACCCGCCCATGGTGGGCGTGCCCTTCTTGGTCACCAGGTGCGTCGGCGGACCGTCTGCACGGATCGGCTGACCCTTGCCCTGCCGCAGCCGCAGCGAATTGATGATCGTCGGCCCGAACATGAAGACGATCAGCGCCGACGTGATCAGCGCACCGCCCGTCCGGAAGGTGATGTAGCGGAACACGTTGAAGACCGAGACCTGGTCCGACGCGCTCACGAGAAGGCTCAACATTCGAAGTATTTCCCCCGGTTCATCTGTCAGTCTCCACCGGGGCCGACACCGCTGCCGGGAAACCGGGCAGCAAGAGCGTCGACAATCCTGGAAAAGCCGATTCCATTCGACGACTTTATCATGATCGCATCTCCGGCCCCCACGCCGGAGACGAGAAGCGGCAGAAGTTCCTCGCCCTTTTCGCGGTATTCCACCGGGAACTCGGATCCGAGTTCGTCGCGAAGGGCGGACATCTCGGCGCCGGCCAGATAGAGCCGCTCGATCCGGGATTCCCGGATGACCTCGGCGAGCGCGGAATGCAGCCTGGCGGAGTGGGAGCCGAGTTCCAGCATGTCGCCCAGGACGGCGATGCGTCGCCCGCCGGGCGCTTCCGAGTTGCTGAGGAGATCGATCGCCGCCTTCATCGAGGCGGGATTGGCATTGTAGCTCTCGTCGATCACCAGGAACGGCCCGTCCGGGTGACTCAGCGTCAGGCGTGCGCCCCTGCCTCGCTCGGCCTTGAGGCTGGCCATCGCGTCTGCGGCGCCGGCCACGTCGGCTCCCGCGAGATGCGCTGCGCCGAGAACTGCCAGCACGTTCTGCACGACGTGACGTCCGGGCGCACCGATGCGCGCGACGACCTCGTCGCCTCCGATGCGGGCCGCGATCGTGGAGTAATCTGGGTGCAGGTCGCATTGCAGGAGCTTGTAGGTCGCGCGCGAATGTTCGCCGAAGCCGTGGACGTGCTGGATCCCGGCTTCCTTCGCCAGCTTCTCCAGTATCCCCCAGCGATGGTCGTCGCGATTGACGAGCGCATGGCCGTCGGCTGTGACACCCTCGAAAATCTCGCCCTTCGCACGCGCGATGTCGTCCAGCGAGTGGAAATGGCCCAGATGGGCGGCCGCGATCAGCGTCACGATCGCGATATGCGGCTGGACCAGCTTGACGAGGGGCCGGATCTCGCCCGGATGGTTCATGCCGATCTCGTATACCGCGAAGTCGGTGTCCTGCGGCATGCGGGCGAGCGTCAGCGGCACACCCCAGTGGTTGTTGAACGATTTCTCGGCTGCGTGCACCTTGCCCGAACGCGACAGTGCCAGCCGCAGCGCTTCCTTCGTGCTCGTCTTGCCGGCCGAGCCGGTTACCGCGATCACCTTCGCCTTCGAACGCGCCCGCGCCGCGGCGCCCAGGAGTTCGAGCGCGTGGAGAACGTCTTCAACCACGATCACGGGAATGGTGAGCCGGCCGAGCGACGCCAGCCTGTCTTCGGCGATCACCATGAGGCCGGCGCCGGCGGCCATGGCGGCGGTCGCGAAATCGTGCCCGTCGAACTTGTCGCCCTTGATGGCGAAGAAGGCCTCGCCCGACGCCAGCGTGCGCGTGTCGATCGAAATGCCGGTGACCCCCTCCGGCAGGTGGCCGAGGGGCCGCCCGCCCATGGCGGCGACCATCGCCGCGCCCGTCCACAGCGCGCTCATCGGGCGAGCTCCGCCAAGGCGTTGCGCACTTCTTCATGGTCGGAGAAATGGTGGGTGACCATGCCGACCGTCTGGCCTTCCTCGTGTCCCTTGCCGGCCACGATCAGCGTATCGCCTCCCGCCAGCATGCCGACCCCTGTCCGGATCGCCTCGCGCCGATCGCCGATCTCGATCGCGCCCGGCGCGGCCTTCAGGATCTCGGCGCGAATTTCCGCCGGCACTTCGCTGCGCGGGTTGTCGTCGGTGACGATGACGACGTCAGCCAGACGCGTCGCGATCTCGCCCATGATAGGCCGCTTTCCCCTGTCGCGGTCGCCGCCGCAACCGAACACGACGACGACGCGGCCGGTCGTGAAGGGGCGCACCGACGACAGGACGTTCTCCAGAGCTTCCGGCTTGTGCGCATAGTCCACGTAGACCGGCGCACCGGCCACGGTGGAGCCGACGAGATCGAGCCGCCCCGGCGCGCCTTCGAGATGTTCGAGCGCCTTCAGCGCTTCGTTGACCGCGATGCCGGTCGAGATCGCCAGACCTGCTGCGACGAGTGCGTTGGAGATCTGGAAGTCGCCCGCCAGCGGGAGCAGGATCTCGTGGATCGCGCCGTCGGCCTCGATCTCGGCGCGCTGGCGCCTGCGCTCGTGCTCGACCCGCTTCAGCGTCAGGAAACTTCCCTTCCTTCCCACCGTGCGCACGTCCATGCCCGCCTTCATGGCGGCGTCGATCGTCGGCGGCGACCAGATGTCGTCGGCGAAGATGACGGCCGGCGCGCCTTTCGGCAGCAGGTCCTCGAACAGACGCATCTTGGCGCGGTGGTAGTCTTCTATGGTCGGATGATAGTCCATGTGATCGCGGCCGAGATTGGTGAACGCGCCGGCCGCGAGCCTCACACCGTCCAGCCTGCGTTGCTCGAGCCCGTGGCTCGATGCCTCCATGGAGCAGTGCGTCACGCCGGCATCGGCGAGTTCGGAAAGCAGCGCTTGCAGCGCAACCGGATCGGGCGTCGTCAGCGAGCCGTACTCGTTCCGCCCTGGCGCCACGACGCCCGTCGTTCCGATGCTTGCCGCGTGTAGGCCCGCATGCGCCCATATCTGGCGTACGAAGGCGGCGACGGAGGTCTTGCCGCTCGTGCCGGTCACAGCCACCATCGTTTCCGGCTGACGGCCATGGAAACGGGCGGCGGCCAGCGCCAGCGCGCGGCGCGGGTCGCCGGATTTCAGGATCGGAATACCGAGACCCGGCGCATCGGCGTCCAGGGCTGCGATCACGGCGATCGCGCCTTTTGCCGCCGCGTCGGACGCGAACGCCATCCCGTCCGATTTGCCGCCCCTGAGCGCGGCAAACACGAAGCCCGGACGCACGGCACGAGAATCCGAGGTAATCCCCTCGACGATCCGCTCCCCCAGGGCAGCGGGTTCGACGGAGAGAATTTCGGCAAGATCACTGAGCTTCATTCAATTTCTTCGAGACGCAAGACGCCGTCCCAGCGGCGCGCCGATAGGGAATCATCAGTTCAATACAAGCTGTGCCTCGTTTTCATGGCCGAAAACGGGCTTCACGCCAAGCAGCGGTGCGGCCCTGCGGATGATATTGGCTACGATCGGCGCCGCATTCAAACCGGCGGTGGCGCCCATACCGGGCTTTTCGGGCTTCGGCTCGTCGATGACCGACAGGACGATGTACTGCGGATCATCGATCGGGAAGGCGGCGAGAAAGGCATTGAAGCGCTTGTCGCCCGAATAGCGGCCGTTGATCACCTTCTCGGCAGTGCCCGTCTTGCCGCCGACACGGTAGCCCGGCACCTCGGCGCGCCGGCCGGACCCATTCTCGGAGTTCAGCCGATAGAGATAGCGCATGTCGTTCACCGTATGCGGCTGTACCACCCGATGGCCGACCTGCTGCGCCTCGGCCTCGCTGCGCGGCAGGAACGTCGGCGGAATGAGCGTCCCGCCGTTCATCAGCGCCGCCGCCGCGACGGCCGTCTGCAGGGGCGTGGTCGCCATGCCGTGGCCGAAGGCGATGGTGATGGAATTGAGCTGCTTCCACTCCTTCGGCTCGGTGGGGCTGGCGACTTCCGGCAGTTCCGTCACCATGCGGTCCAGCAGCCCCAGGCGCTTGATGAATTCGCGGTGGCCCGCGACGCCGACGCTTTCGGCCATCTTCGCCGACGCGATGTTGGACGAGTAGATGAAGACTTCCGGCACGGTGAGCACGCGTCCCTTGCCATGGAAGTCGCGTATCGTGAACCGTCCGAAGCTTATCGGCCGCGACGCGTCGTACCGGCTGTCGAGCGTCGCCTTGTCGGCGTCGAGCACCATGGCCGTGGTGAAGCTCTTGAAGGTTGAGCCCATCTCGTAGACACCCGCCGACATGCGGTTGAGCCGGTCCTTGTCGTTGGCGTTGAAGGGATTGTTCGGGTCGAAATCGGGCACCGACGCCATGGCGAAGATTTCGCCCGTCTTGGCGTTGAGCACGACGGCACCCGCCGCGATCGCATGATAGCGATCCATCGCCGCGGCAAGCTCGTCGCGGACGATGTGCTGGACCCTGAGGTCGATCGAAAGCCGTACCGGCTCGAGTTCCGACGCGGCGACCATCCCCGTGGCGCGAAGATCGGCGAGCCCCTGCCCGTCGATGTATTTCTCCATTCCGGCGATACCTTGGTTGTCGACGTTGACGAGGCCGAGGATGTGCGACGCGGTGGGTCCGCCGGGATAGAAGCGCCGCTTTTCCGGCCGGAAGCCGATACCCGGCAAACCGAGCTGCAGGATCTCGTTCTGCTGCTTCGGCGTGATCTCGCGCTTCAGCCAGGCGAAACCGGAGCCGCTCTTGAGCTTCTTGTAGGTCTGCTCGTAGTCGAGCGACGGGAGCACTGAGGCGAGGAGTTCCACGGCCTCGTCGGCATCGACGATCCGCCTCGGCTCGGCGAAGAGCGACGCCGACTTGATGTCGGTCGCGAGCACCTGTCCGTTGCGGTCGACGATGTCGGGGCGGGAGGCCGCCATCCGCGCACCGCCGAAGATGCTGGTTTCCTCCCTGTCCTGGAGCCCGAGATAGACGAGACGACCGGCAATGACCGCATAGATGGCAAAGAATACCGTCATCGTCATGAAGACACGCGATTTCGCGCGCCCGCCCGTCGATTTCCGCGCGCCGTCGACCACTATGGCTGCCTGTTCGCCACCGGCCTGCGCGGACTTCCTGCGTGTGATCCCGCGGACTCTCCTCAACAAGCCCATCATCGCGTGGTGCTCCCGGTCACAGTTGCGTCCTTCGCCCCCTTCGCGACGGCGTCGGGGGATGCGGGGTCGTTCTCGTCCACCGGTTTCATCGGGATGTCCCGGGCTTCGACGATCTGCTCAGGCAGGAGGGGCTGGAGGTTCAGTTCGGCCTGGTAGACCTCCGCGAGCTTTTGGAGCCGCACCGGCTGGGTGAGCAGGCTCCAGTCGGCCTTCAGCAGGTCGATCGTCTCTTCTTCGAGCCTTATCTGCCGTTCGATCTGGCGGACGGCGGCAAGCTGGTCCTCCGCCGCACCCTTCGTCTTGTAGGTGAAGGCCGCGGCCGCAACCATGACCGCGATGAGAAGGATGTCCGTGGTGCGAAACAGTCTCATCTTTTTTCCGTGGAAAAATGGATTTCGGGAAGCTTTGGAAGCCCGAAGATCGAATGGTCTTCCGGCCGTGACGGGTTTTCCGTGCGGACCGCGACGCGAAGCTTGGCCGAGCGGGCGCGCGGATTGCGTTCCGCCTCTGCCTCGGACGCGGCGATCACCTTCTCGGGCTTGCCGAAGGTGGGGGGCACGGCCTGCACTTCGGGCAGATGGCGCGAGCCGCCGCTGCCGCCCGCGCGCTCGGCCATGAAGCGCTTGACGATCCGGTCCTCAAGCGAATGGAAGGTGACGACCGCCAGCTTTCCGCCCGGCTTCAATACCCGCTCGGCCGCGAAGAGTGCCCGCGCCAGTTCGCCCAGTTCGTCGTTGACGAATATGCGCAGCGCCTGGAAGACACGCGTCGCGGGATGGATCTTGTCCTTCGGGTGGCGGCCGACCAGCGCCTCGATCGCCTCGGCGAGGTGGCGCGTCGTCGTGAACGGCCGCGTGTCGCGACGCTTCTCGATCATGCGCGCGATGCGGCCCGCGTGGCGTTCCTCCCCGAGTAGCCCGAAGATACGCGTCAGGTCGCCGGCCTTGAAGACATTGACGACATCCGCCGCGCTCGGACCTGCCTGCGCCATGCGCATGTCGAGCGGGCCGTCGTGGCGGAAGGAGAAGCCGCGCTCCGCCTGGTCGAGCTGCATGGAGGACACGCCGACGTCGAGGACCACGCCATCGACCGGCTCATCCGCGTATTCGTCCAGCCGGGAAAAAGCACCCTGCACGAGACGCAGCCGTCCGCCGGACTCAG
>CATMOC010000248.1 GCA_950071955.1 uncultured Mesorhizobium sp.
CAGTCTTTGTTCCCGAAGTATTGCTGGTGATTGCGGTGGTCGGCTGCATCACGCTCTTTGGTCTGCTCGCCCTGGTGATCTATCCGTTCCTGTCGCATGCGCTCTTTGCCGCCGGCGATCTTCAGAAGCTCAGCGTACCGAGCGACATCCCATTCCGCATCCACACCGAGCTCGGCGAACGCCCGATTGAAGGCTATTCGGTGGCCGTCGCGCTCGGTATCCACCAGGACTCCATCGCAGTCAAAGACCAGCGCTTTCACAGCCCCACCTCCGCCGACAGCCCCCGGCCCGCGCCGCCGAACTGCTGGATTTTTTCGATGGCGACAGCCTTGATGCGGTCGAACTGATCTTCGGCATTCACGAGGAGCCGCCCTGGCGAACGTGGCTGACGAACTTCATGCGGGCGATCACGCGGATCGCCTCGCCGGGCTTGGGGTAGCGCCGTGCGAAAGCCTGCCAGGCGAAGTAGTTGGAATTCAGCGGGAAGTCGCAGGCGAGCTTGCGCACGCGCTCGCGCAGGACGTCGGCCATCGTCATGTCTCCCGCGAGCGCGTCATACTGCGCCGGCGGGATGCCGAGGCCGAACAGCGAGGCCTTCTTCGACGTCGCCCAGCGGATGAAGCGCCTGTCGAACAGCGTACCGAGCTGTTCGGCGAAGAAGATGCGCTGCGCGCGCAGATCATTCGCCTCCAGGATCTCGGCCGGGTTGACGCCGTGCAGCCTGGCGGCGAGATGCCCTGCGCCGATGCACCAGCCGAGCAGGCCGGTGCGATAGAAATCCCGCCCGAAGACCGAGATGCGCCTGCGCCCGCGTAGATCGCGCATCTCCCAGTAGCGGCGGGTGGACGCGTCAAGATGCGGCGCCAGGAAACGGTCGTAGGCCATCAGGTTGTGGGCGTTGCCGGCGGCGCCGAAGAAGCGGAAGAAGTCGCCCTGGGAGGGAAGGTGCCTCAGCGCCGCCAGCTTCAGGCGGTTCAGCGCGACATGCGCGGTGTTCAGGTCGACGGCGTCGATGCGGGCCGGCGAGCGCGTGAGATAGGAGAGCACGTTGCAGCCGCCGGAGGCGATCGTGACCACGCGGTGGCCTTCGCCGAGCTGCATGGCCTCCATGTCGACCTCCGGGTCCTCCCATATCTGCGGGTAGACGAGGCCGGTGAAGAGGAGGGCGAAGAGGCGCTCCAGGAGACCTTCCCTGGAAAGGGCCCTGTTCTGATAGACGGCCCTCTTGATATGGCTGCGTCCGGAAAGGCCGATGTCCGCGGAAAGGTCTGTCATGGTGGCGAATCCCGCTCGTGGGTGCTTTCGTCAGCGGGTAATCGATCGGGATGACAAAGCGGTGACACTTTGCCGGCGCTGCCGATGGCGCCGCCAACCTTGCATGTTGCACTGCGATAGGCTGAAATCAGAGCATGGCCGGTTCCGCTTCTCGCCCGCTCCCGTCGCGCCCGCTGCTCGAACGCAAACTTGAGGCGCATCTGCGCTTCATCTATCCCGAGCGAAGTCCCGAGGACCTCACCGCGCAGGTGATCGAGGCCTTCTGGCCCGCCGGAAGCGGCGCCCGGATGCGGCCGACGGCGCGGCGTGCGAGCGCTCCGCCCTGGAGCGAGCGCGACGCGGTGCTGATCACCTACGGCAACTCGCTGATCGACGGCGAACACCCTCCACTGACGCTGCTGCACGATTTCCTGAAGGTGCATCTGCGCGGCGCGATCAGCTCGGTGCACGTGCTGCCGTTCTTCCCCTGGACGTCGGACGACGGGTTCTCGGTGGTCGACTACACCAAGGTCAATTCAGACCTCGGATCTTGGGATCATCTGGCGCGTCTCGGCGCCGACTACCGGCTCATGGCCGATCTCGTGCTCAATCACGTATCCAGTTCCAGCGCCTGGTTCACTCAGTTCCTGCAGGACCAGGAGCCGGGCAGCGGCTACTTCATCGACGTCGATCCGGCGACCGACCTTTCCGCCGTCGTTCGCCCGCGCCCGCATCCGCTTCTTCGGGCGGTCGAGACGCCATCGGGCGAAAAGCACGTCTGGTGCACCTTCAGCCACGACCAGGTGGATGTGAATTTCGCCAATCCGGACCTGCTCCTGGAGTTCATCCGGATCATGCGCTTTCACATCGACAACGGCGTGCGCACGATCCGGCTCGATGCCGTCGCCTTCGTCTGGAAGGAGATCGGCACCTCTTGCATCCATCATCCAAAGACGCACGAGATCGTGCGCCTGATGCGCACGCTCGCCGACTACGCGCATGAACCGCTGGTGCTGATTACCGAGACGAACGTGCCGAATTTCGAGAACCTCTCCTATTTCGGGAACCGTAACGAGGCGCACGCGGTCTACAATTTCTCCTTCCCGCCGCTGATGGTGCACGCGCTGCTGACCGGCGATTCGACGCTGCTGAATCGCTGGCAGATGCGCATGCCGCCGGCGCCGATGGGCTGCTTCTTCTTCAACTTCCTCGCCTCGCACGACGGCATCGGGCTGCGGCCGGCGGAGGGCTATCTGGACGACGAGGCGATCGCCTCGATGATCGAGACCATCCGCGGCTTCGGCGGGCTGGTCTCCATGCGCGGGATGGCCGACGGGTCGCAGCGGCCCTACGAGATCAACGTGTCGCTGTTCGACACGCTCAAAGGGACGGCCGCGGCCGGCGAGGACGGGATGCAGTTCGAACGCTTCGTGTGCTCGCAGACCGTGATGATGGCGCTGGAAGGCATTCCCGCCTTCTACATCCACAGCCTGCTCGCCACCCCCAACGACCACGAGCGGGTCGCCAGGATGGGCCACAACCGCTCGATCAACCGCCACCAGTGGAACTATCCGGAGCTGGAGGAGCGGCTCGCCGACGCGTCCACGGACCAGGCGAAGGTGCTGAAGGAGGTGCTGCGCCGCATCCGCATACGGGCCGGACAGCCGGCGTTCCATCCCAACGCCACGCAGTACACCTTGCAGCTCGGCCCGGCGCTGTTCGGCCTGTGGCGCCAGAGCCTCGACCGCGAGCAATCGATCTTCGCGATCGCCAACGTGACGGCGGAGCCGCAGCCGCTGTCGCTCGTCAGCCTCAACCTCATAGCCGGCGAGGACTGGACCGACCTCGTCTCCGGCCGCCACATCGATGCGCCGGAAATGACGCTGGACCCCTACCAGTGCGTCTGGCTGACCAACCGCCCGAAGCGCGCCATGCGGGCGCGATAAGCTCAGTCCTCGCCGCGCGCATCCTTCTCCACCGCAGCCGCGAGGTCGGACAGGATGCCGGGGAAGGCGGCGTTGACGCGTCGCCAGTTGGGGATGAACGGCGTCTCGCTGGGATTCTCCAGGAAGATCTCGCCCGCGGCGGTGATGTTTTTCGCGAACAGTTCCACCGCCTGCTCTTCCTTGTGACGGTCGAGCGACAGGCCGTTCATCACCGCGTCGGCGTGGTAGCTTTCGATCAGGTCCAACGCGACGCGGAAATAGGTGGCCTTCACGCTGCGCAATGTGCCGGCGGAAAAGATGACGCCTTCCGTGGCGAGCTTCCGGAAAATGGCCTTGGTGATGTCCGTCGCCATCCGCGACAGGCCCTTCTGCGGGTCGTCCTGCGACAGGTCCTGGTGCTTGTGGTCGTAGACGTCGGCGATGTCGACCTGGCAGATGGCGCGGGTGGAGGCGTTGCGGCGCAGTTCGGAGAGCACGCCGATCTCCAGTCCCCAGTCGGTGGGGATGCGGATGTCGGGCACGACGCCGACGCGCATGGCGAATTCGCCCGACAGCGGATAGCGGAAGGCCGACAGGTAGTCGATGTAGCTGTGCGGGCCGACCGTCATTGCGAGCGCCTGGAGGAGCGGCGTGACCAGCAGGCGGCTGACGCGGCCGTTGATCGTGCCCCCGGCGATGCGCGAATAATAGCCTTTGGAGAAGACGTAGCGGAACGACGGGTTCGCGACGGGGTAGACCAACCGGGCGAGCAGGTCTCGGGAATAGGTGGTGATGTCGCAATCGTGGATGGCGACGACATCCGTCTGCTGCGCGGCGAGTGCGTAGCCGAGGCAATACCATACGTTGCGCCCCTTGCCGGGCTCGCTCGGGGCCAGTCCGGCCTCGGCCAGGCGATCATCCACGGCCCGCAGGCGCGGTCCATCATTCCACAGGATGCGGTGATTCTGCGGCAGGACCGAGAAGAACTCGCGCGCGTGCTCGAACTGGAGCCGGTCGGCGCGGTCGAGGCCGATGATGATCTGCGTCAGGTAGGGGACGCGCGCGAGTTCGGTCAGAATTGCCGGCAGTGCGTCGCCTTCGAGTTCGGAAAACAGCGACGGCAGGATCAGCGTGATCGGCCGGTTGCGCGAGAACGCGATCAGGTCGCCTTCGAGTTCCTCCACCGTCCGCCGGGTCAGATTGTGCAGCGTCGTCACCGCGCTCGTCTGGTGGAAATCGCTCATCCTGAAGCTCCTCCATGCGTTGGCGGCGCGTATTCGCCGAGGATGCCGAGCACCGCGGCGTTCCAGCCCTCGGGACCGGGCACGGCGGTACGGCGGATGCGCCCCTCCGCCTCGCCGGCAAGCGGGGGCAGGGGCGCGTGCGCGGGGTTGGCGACAACGACGCCGATGTCGGCCGCTTCGATCATCTCGCGGTCGTTCTCGGCGTCGCCGAGCGCGACCACCGGCGCGAGGGGGCGGCCAAGCCGGCGATCCAGTTCCGCGCGGACCTCCTTCATGCGACGCGCCTTCGACGTGTCGCGGCCTATTGTGAGAAAGCGGCCGCCCTGCGCGCCTTTCAGGCCGTGGTCATCGAGCCAGCCAAGGAACTCTAGGCGATCGGCCTCAATGCCTGAAAACACGCCGGGCTCGGAGTAGCGGCGCCGACGGGCGCGGCCGGCCCGTTCTTCGGAAAGGCCGGTCAGCGAGGCGATTCCCGCTTCGTCCATGTCGCCGAAGCCTCGGAACATCGCACGAAGGCGCGGCGGCATCGCGTCGAGCGCTGCGCGGATGTCGGAATAGTGGTCGAGGGAGGTGACTGCCGCGTCGCCCGCCCAGTCGATGCCGCCGCCGTTCTCCACGATGGCCGGCACGTCTCGGCCGAGCGCCTGGCGGATCGGGCCGATCTCGGCCGCCGTCTTGCTCGTCGCCAGCACGAGCGGAACGCCGCGCGCGGCGAGCGTTTCGAGGGCGGGCAAGGCGGCGTCAAAACGATAGGTCTCGTGGTCGAGCAGCGTGCCGTCGAGATCGGTGAAGACGATCATGAATCCGGTCTAGCCGCTGACATGTTGCAGTGCAACAAGAGAAGCCGCGAGGCCGCGCGTCAACCGTGGCGCAGCGCCGTCAGCAGCGGCCCGGCACCGCCCCATACCGGATCGCTTTCGGGTACGGGAACGCCTGCGATCTGCCGCAGCTTGGCGTCGTCGTAACCCTCTTCGGCGCGGATCACCGAATAGTCCTCCTGTCCGGGTGGGTAGGCGCCGCAGATGGCGAAATCGCCGCTCGCGGAAAGCTGACAGTGCCCGAAGCCCGGCGGTAGGATGGCGACGTCGCCCGCCGCCACTTCGACTTCCTCCCCTTGCGGGCCGCCCAGTATCAGCCGCGCCGAACCGCGTGCCACGGCAAGCGCCTCGAAGCAGTCGGGGTGGAAGTGATGGTAGTCGAAGACGCGCCATGTCCACGTGCCGCCCCAGCCGTTTCCTTCCATCAGGCTGCGGACGGCCGCATCGTCCTTCGCGCCGCCGAGCGCGTTCCTGGCGAGCACGACGGGGAAGCGGTCGTTGTTGGGGATGGTGTCGCCGCGCGGGTAGGAGAGGCGGCGGATGGAGATGGTTTCGGCGGGGGCGGGGGTCTGTTTGTCCGGCACGCGTCATCTCCATCCTGCTTTCTTGCGCACCAAAGGTTGAAGGGGCCCGTGGGTTGCGGCGAAGTCAGGCCAATTTTCAACCGCGCCCGAATCCCCCCGCCGTCGGGGTCGTCACGATGACCGCCTCGCCTGCCTCGATGACGGTCTGATCGCAGGCCTTCAGCGTCTCCACCGTGCCGTCCTTGCGCCTCACCTCGGTCTTCCCGACCTCGCCGTCGCTGCCTCCATCGAGCCCGCGCGGGGGGTGGCCGCGGTGGGAGGAGAGGATGGCGCATTCCATGGTTTCCAGGAAGCGGATGGTGCGGCGGGGG
>CATMOC010000249.1 GCA_950071955.1 uncultured Mesorhizobium sp.
TGGAGGCGGTCCTGGCGTCGGCCTGCCTGCCGCAGACCTTCCGCGCGGTGGAAATAGACGAGACGCCCTATTGGGATGGCGGCTTTCTCGGCAACCCGTCGCTTTTCCCGCTCTTTTATTCCAATGCGCCGAAGGATATCGTGCTGGTCACGCTGAACCCGATCGAGCGCAAGGGCACGCCGCGCACCGCGGGCGAGATTCAGGAGCGGCTGAACGAGATTACTTTCAACGCGTCGCTGCTGAGTGAGCTGCGCTCGATCGCCTTCGTGCAGAAACTCCTCAATGAGAGCCTTCTCAATAAGGCCGTGCGCAGCCATTACCGCAACCTCAATATCCATGCGATCCGCGGCGGCGATGCGCTGCGCGATCTCGGCCGGGATTCCCGGACCGGTATCCTCGACCGAAAAGCCGACCGCGTCGGTGTTGCGCCAGGTTCGGACGCGAATCTTCCGTTCGCCCGAAGCTGCAGTCAGCGCGTGCTGGCCGTTGACGAGAAAATTCGCCGCGACCTGGGTGATGTGGTCGGCATCGACGAACACCGTCAGCGGTCCGGGAGCGAGGTCCGTCTCGACCGTCACGCCGGTGCTGCGCGCGCCATAGGCGGTCACTTCGAGGGCCGCGCGGATGACCTGGTTGAGGTCCGTCTCCTCGTGTTGCGCGGGGTGCAGGCGCACCATGCCGAGGAAGCTCTTGACGATGCGTCCGCAGCGCTCGGCGGCGGCGCGGACCTTCTCGGCGCGCGACTTCACCTGCGGGTCGTTGGCGAACTCAAAAAGTAGCGTCGACTGGGCCACCACCACGGCGAGCGGATTGTTGAGCTCGTGCGAGACGCCGGCGAGCAGCGATCCCATCGCCGCCATCTTCTCGTTCTGGTGCAGCCTGTCGCGCTGCCGGTTGATCTCCTCCTCGGCGCGCTGCCGCTCCCTCAGGTCCCGGATCGACCCGACGAACAGGCGCCGGTCGGCGGCGCGCACCTCCGAGATGGTCAGTTCGATCGGAAAGGATTCTCCCGAGGCATTGATCGCCTGGGTCTCGACGCGGCGGCCGATCATGATCGCGGGCCCGCCCTCCAGATATCGGCGGATGCCCTTCGTATGGCCCTTGCGGTGTTCCTGCGGGATCAGGGTCCCGGCGATGTTCTTGCCGAGCAACTCCGCCTTGGACCAGCCGAACATGGCTTCGGCGGCCGGATTGAACTCGATGATGCCGCCCGATTCGTCGATGACGACGACGCCGTCTAGGGCGGCCTGCACCATCGTGGTCCGGAAGACCTCGCTGACATGCTGTTCGGAGGAGGAATGTTCGATCGCGTCACCGATCGCGGATGCGACCAGTTCCACCGCCGCGGCTTCGTCCTCGGTCCATTCGCGTTCCCTGACGCAATCGTTGATGGCGAGCGTGCCCCAAAGATAGCCGTGCGCGAAGATCGGGACCGACAGGAACGACAGGATCAGGTTCTTCTCGAAATCGGCACGCAGGAAGCCTTCGAGGTTTCGCGTATGGCCCGAGAAGACCTTGCCTTGCCTCTCCTCCTCACCGATTCGCTTGAGGAGCGGGTCGTCCACCAGGATCGCTTCGCGGATCAATGTCGGGCGCTCGGCCGACTTCAGCACCGCGAGATCGACCCAGTAGGAGGCGATGGACTGCGAGAAGCCGGCCTTCGGCATCGGCTTGAGCTGGAAGACGATGGTGCGGTGGCAGTCCAGCGCCTGACCCAGGATGGCCAGGACGTCGTCGATCTCCTGCAGCCACTCGTTCGCCTCGCGAAGCCGGCGTGCGATACGCGAAATCGCGACCGGCAGGCTCATCGCGCGCGATCGGGTCGGAACCGGGACAGCCGCGCCTTCGATCATGCCGTCGCGATCTCCCTGCCAGGCGATAACGTCGTCAGCGGCTTTCCCCGCCGGGAAGCGAGAAGACGTAGCCTTCCCCGCGGACTGTTTTCAGGAAGCGCGGGCTCGCGGGGTCGGGCTCGATCTTCTTGCGCAGGCGCATGATGCGGATGTCGAGGGCGCGCGAGGATTCAAGATCCTCGCTGAAGCCGATCGCTTCCGAGATGGCCGAGCGGGTCAACAGGCGATTCGGTCGGGTCAGGAAAACTTCCAGCACATCGAACTCGCTCTTGGCGAGTTCGATGGATGAGCCGTCCGGACCGATGACCAGCCTTCCGTCGAGATCGGCGCTGTAGGAACCGAAGGATATGATCTTGTTGGCCACCCGCTTGGCCGGCGCCGGCGGGGCGGCAGCCGCGGCGGAGGCCGGCGGCACCCGCCGCAGCACGCTTCGAACCCGCGCCAGGAGTTCGCGCAGTTCGTAGGGCTTGACGATGTAGTCGTCGGCGCCGAGTTCGAGGCCGACGATGCGGTCGATTGAGGTGCCGGCGGCGGTGGCGAAGATGATGCCGAGCGGCATCTGCGAGCGAAGCCATCGCCCGAGCGCCAGCCCGTCCTCGCCAGGCATGGCGATGTCGAGGATCGCGAGATCGAAACTGTGCACGGCGACCAGTTCGCGCATCTCCGCCGCGCTCGCTGCGGTCATCACGTCGTATCCGCTCGCCGCGAGATATTCCGCCACCGCATCCCGCAGATCGGGCTCGTCGTCGACAACTGCGATACGCGACCGCATCGCGGTATCCCCCTGGTTTCCCGCAATAAGTAGATTGGGTATAAACATATTGTCCAGCCTGTTCATCGGGCGTTTGTTTCAGGGATCCGCAAGTGGGTCGAAGACCGGTCGTCGCGCGTATCTGCAGCAAGAACGAAACCGACGAAGCGCTGGCCGATTATCTCGACCGGCGCGGTTACGACGTGCGATTCGCGCACGAGGAATGGAGCGCGATGGCCCTTCTCGGCGCCAACGACGTCGACGTGGCGCTGGTCGACCTGCAACTCGACGGTCTCAGCGGAACCGACCTGTTGCGAAAATTCTCCGGCGGCGGATCGACGGCCTTCGTCATGATCGGCAGGAATTGCGAGCCGGTCGACCGCATCCTGGCGCTGGAACTCGGCGCGGCCGATTTCCTCGACGCTCCGGTCGTGCCGCGCGAACTGGCGAGCCGCCTCAACCGACTGCTTGCCCGGCGCGGACATCCAATCGGCGACCTTGTGATGCTGGAGAATTCCAGCGTCGACATGAAGGCGGCGCTGGTCATGCGCAATTCGGGTGAGGAGGAACAGCTCTCGCCGGGGCAGATCGCCCTGCTGCGCCTGTTTGTCGGCAATCCGGGCCGGGTGCTCGGCCGCGAGGACATCATGGCTGCGGCACCGGCGGAGAGCTTCGACGCCTTCGACCGCTCCGTCGATTCGCGCATCGTGCGGCTGCGCCGCAAGCTCGACACCGAAAGCATCGTGACGGTACGCGGCGCGGGTTATCGGTTCGATCCGCCGGTCTGACGCGGCCGCCCCTGCCGCATCCGCACGCATCACTCGCCCACCAGCGACAGAAGGTCAGTCTCGCCGCCCCAGACGAAGTCGACGCTGGCGCCCGCCATCTGCCGGCGGAATTCCTCGAGCACGACGACGTCGTCCGCGGACGGCGCAGCATCCGAGACGAGCACGACGCGCACCTTCATGCCCGACGCCTCCGGGATGTCGCGCACAAGCTGGCCGCCGAGCGCGTAGCGCATGTAGCCGGAGATCTTGTTTCCCAGCATCACGTGCGTCTCGGGCGACCAGGGCCGGTCCTGAACGATAACCATGGAGACGAAAGGCTTCGCCGGGTCTGCCTTCAGCGCGTCGATGGCATCGGGATCGTCCACCGCCGCGCCGGCCGGCAATCCACCCGCGAGAAGCGCCATGGCGATCAAGGCGGCACCGAGCACGGTGCGCCAAGCGTCCGTCAGGCGCGAGAATAGCCCGCGCGGGACCATCACCGCACCACGGCGCCGGTTTCGGCGGCGGCGAGGGTCTGTCTTTCGACCGCCATGCGCCGCGGCGTTTCGTCCTTCATCGCAAGTGCCGCGACGGCGGCGGCGCCGAAGGCGACCTGCCCCGCCAGGAGGGCATTGAGAACCATTCCCGCAAACCGGCTACGCATTTTCCATTCCTTCGAACTTCGGAGATCGCGGAAGCGACCCTGTTGGATGCAACATCGACCGGTTCTGTATCGGGACCATGCCGCTGGACCGGCTCCGGGTTGCAGCGCATGCGGGGCTCAAGACTTTGCAGCCGCATGGGAAATTCGCGCCACCGAGAGTGCGAAAGAAATAGTGAAGGCAGATGAGACTGTTTGTTTCGTCGAAGGCCAATTTGGAAACAGAAACGAAACCATTTCTACTGGTGAACGAAATTTCCATGAAACCTCCATGGCAGATTGTTCGGCCATCGAACATCGAACGAACAAAACAGATGGAGGCGGGAATGAAACAGAACCTGGCAACGAGACTGATCAACATCGCGGCCTTGACGATTGGTGGCGCAGCCCTGTGGATGGCAGCCGCGGCCAGCACGGCGGCGGCCTCCACGGTCGTGGCAAGGATCGACGTCTCCGACCAGACGATGCAGGTCATTGTGGACGGCCAGCCAACCTACGAATGGAAAGTCTCGACCGCCGGACGCGGCTACCGCACGCCGCGCGGGACATTCTCGCCCACGCGCATGCACAAGATGTGGTATTCGCGCAAATACGACAACGCGCCGATGCCGCATTCGATTTTCTTCCATGGCGGCTATGCCGTGCATGCGACCGACGCCGTGAAGCGGCTGGGCCAGCCGGCATCCCATGGCTGCGTCCGCCTGCATCCGAAAAATGCGGCGAGCCTCTACAGTCTCGTGAAGTCCCATGGATCGGCGAACATGCGGATCGTTATCGTCGATTGATCCGAAGGACCGTAGACCTTCGCGACCACTTTAATGTCATTCGGCGGCCTTCGCCCGGGCCGCCGTTTTGGATTCCGCTTGACCGCGGCATGGGGCCTCGCTATCCAAGCCGTTATTCTGGAAACTTGGATATATGGATAAAACTGCTGCCCTTGCCGCGCTGGCCGCTCTCGGTCAGGACACCCGTCTGGAGGTGTTCCGCCTCCTGGTGAAGAGCGGGGAGGCTGGCCTGCCCGCCGGCGAGATCGCCGCGCGGCTGGACATCGTTCAGAACACGATGTCGGCGCACCTGAAGGTGCTGGCTCACGCGGGCCTGATCAGGCCGGAGCGGGATGGCCGCACGATCCGCTATCTTGCGGACATGACCGGCCTTCGCGACCTGCTCGCCTACCTGATGGAGGACTGCTGCAACGGTTCTCCGGACCTCTGCCGGCCCGTCATCAACGCCATCACCTGCGACTGTTAGGGGGTTCCGAAATGAGCGACCAGGTCTACAACGTGCTTTTCCTCTGCACCGGCAATTCCGCCCGGTCCATTCTTGCCGAGGCGATCCTGAACCGCGTCGGACAGGGCCGCTTCAGGGCCTTCTCGGCTGGTTCGCAGCCGAAGGGCGAGGTGCATCCTTATTCGCTCGACCTCCTGAAGAGCCTCAACCACGACACCTCGTTCGCCCGCTCGAAGAACTGGGAGGAGTTCGCGCAGCCCGGCGCCCCGGAGATGAACTTCGTCTTCACCGTCTGCGACAACGCCGCCAACGAGGCCTGTCCGGTGTGGCCGGGCCAGCCCATGACCGCGCACTGGGGCGTGCCCGACCCGGCGGCGGTGGAAGGGACCGAGGCAGAGAAGCGCCTCGCCTTCGCCGACGCCTACCGCATGCTCAACAACCGTATCTCGATCTTCACCAGCCTTCCCATGAATTCGCTGGATCGCCTGGCGCTGCAGAAGCGGCTGGACGAGATCGGCAGGAACCTGCCGAAGGCGGGATGATCAACGACAGGACGGCGAGCGGCGACATGACGGATCAGACATACGACGCTTCGACCGCAGCCGGCGGGATCGGCTTCTTCGAAAAATGGCTTTCGGCCTGCGCGTTAGAGGCGCTGAACATGGCAATGCAGAAGGCATGCTAATTTGCGATTTCGAAAAAGCCCCCGATGCGAGGCCGAGCGATTAAACGCGAACCTTTTCTAGATGAGACGGCCTGAGCGGAGAAAGGGTGTCTCATCCCGCTGAAGGATCTGCCTTTTGGTGAATGTTTGTTGACACGCTGCGGTTGACCCCTGCGATTTT
>CATMOC010000250.1 GCA_950071955.1 uncultured Mesorhizobium sp.
ATCTCGAGTCGAGAAATCACAATAAGCCGGCCGCACCTCACAGCCCTCGCCTCGGGTGAGTCCTCCCCCATGGTCGGTCTCGCCGATCAGGGAGCCGCCATGATCACCGCGGCAAAGCCCGGCAGGCCGAGCATCAGCCGGATGTTCTGGACGGCGGCACCGGAGGCTCCCTTGCCGAGATTGTCGAGCACCGCGACGAGGTTTGCCTGCCCCTTGCCTTCGGTTCCGAAGACATAGAGCTTCATCCGGTCCGTGCCGTTCAGCGCGGTCGGATCGACGCGCGCAAGTTTCGCGGTTTCCTCCGGCGGGACGACCTCGACCACGGTCTGCCGGGCATAATGCGAGGCGAGCGCGCCGTGAATATCCGCCAGCGACGGACCGCCGTTCAGGTCGGCCAGATGCAGCGGCACCTGCACGATCATGCCCTGCGCGAAGCGCCCGACGCTCGGTGAGAAGATCGGCCGCCGCTCGAGCAATCCGTGCTGCTGCATCTCCGGAACGTGCTTGTGCGACAGGGTAAGCCCGTAGAGGAAATGCGGCGCGGCGATGTGGTCGGGGTTCGCCTCGTCCTCCATCTGGGCGATCATCTGCTTGCCCCCGCCGGAATAGCCGGAGATCGCGTTGACGGTGACTGGGTAGTCGGCAGGCAGGATGCCGGCTTCCACCAGTGGCCGGATGAGCCCGATGGCGCCGGTCGGGTAGCACCCCGGATTGGCGACGAGCCGGGCCTGGGCGATCCGGTCGCGCAGCCCACTGGTCATCTCGGCGAAGCCGTAGGCCCAGTCGGGATGCGTCCGGTGGGCGGTGGAGGTATCGATGATGCGGGTCGAGTTCACGCCTTCCAGGATGCCGACCGCCTCGCGCGAAGCGTCGTCGGGGAGGCAAAGGATCGCCACATCCGCTTCTTTCAGCATGTCTTCCCGAAGGGCGCGGTTGCGCCGTTCCGCCTCGGGAATGGACATGATGTCGAGATCGGTGCGACCGGCGAGCCGGGTCCGGATCTGTAGCCCCGTGGTGCCGTGCTCGCCGTCGATAAAGATTTTCGGTTTCATGACTATTTCGTCCGCCTGAAAAGGAAAGAATGTCAATGGCTTCATGCCATGGCTGGAATCTGTCCCGGAAGGCGGTGAATCAGTGCGCGAAGACGCTGACTCAGAGAGCGAGCCTGTCCGGGCCGGCCGGTCCTGTTCGTCGTCGCATCATCGCAGGCGCGCCTTCTTCTCCGCGAGTAGGCCCAGATAGTGCTGGGCGACCGTGGCGCCCGCGATCGCGGTGATGTCCGCGTGATCGTAGGCCGGGGCGACTTCTACTATATCGGCCCCCACCATGTCGAGATCGCCGAGCTGGCGCAGCACTGACAGGATCTTGGCCGAGGAGGGGCCGCCCGCGACGGGCGTCCCGGTGCCGGGCGCGAAGGCCGGGTCGAGGCAGTCGATGTCGAAAGTGACATAGGTTTTCGCCCCGCCGGTCCGCGCCACGATGGCCTTCGCAATGTCCGCCGCCTTCATTTCCTCGACGGCGTAGCCGTGGAGGATCCTGATGCCGAAATCGTCCGGCGCATGCGTGCGGATGCCGACCTGGATCGAGCGCTCGGGATCGATGACGCCGTCGCGCACGGCCCGCGCCACGAACGAGCCGTGGTCGATGCGTTTGCCGTCGTCGAACCAGGTGTCCTGATGCGCGTCGAACTGTACGAGCGCCAGCTTGCCGTGCCTGGCCGCATGGGCTTTCAGCAGGGGCCATGTGACGAAGTGGTCGCCGCCGAGTGAGACGAGGAACGCGCCGGATTTCAGGAGCTTCGCCGCGTCGCGCTCGATCTTGCCCGGCGTCTTCTGGTGATTGCCGGTGTCGAGCAGGCAGTCGCCATAATCGACCACAACGAGATCGGCAAACAGGTCTCGGTGGAAGGGATACTGTGGGTCGTTGTCGAAGATCGCCGCCGCGCGTCGGATCGCTTGCGGGCCGAAGCGGGCGCCGGGCCGATTGGTGACGGCGGCGTCGAAAGGGATGCCCCAGACGATGGCGTCCGCGCCCTTCACGTTCTTGGTGTAGCGACGCCGCATGAAGGACAGCGCGCCGGCGTAGGTCGGGTCGCCGGCGCTACCGGTCATGGAGCGGGCGGTAAAGGCGTGGTCGATTGTCGAAGCCGGCATGATTGGTTCCTGTTCGCTCCCGTTGGTAATCCATGACGGAAAGCCGCTCAAGCGACCGGCACGGATATTGCAGCGGTGGGGCAGGGACGGGTCACGCGGCAACAGGGTGTCTTCCTTCGGGACAGGGAAGGCGCAAGCGGAGGCAAGCGCAAGTGAAGACCAGATCGACCTTTTCCGTCCCGGACATGAGCCCGGCCATCCCGGAGCGCTTCCAGGTGCTCGACAGTTGGCGCGGCATCGCGGCCGTCATGGTCGTGCTGTTTCACGTTCAGATCGTCAGCAACATCCATGATCTTCCTCTCGTCCGCGCAGGCGAGACCTTCGTGGACTTTTTCTTCGTTCTGTCCGGCTTCGTGATCGCCCACGCCTATGCCGGCCGCGTGAACTCGCGGCAGCAGTTCGTTGGCTTCGTGGTGCAGCGCCTCGGTCGCGTCTACCCGCTGCACGCGGTGATGCTGCTCCTCTATCTGCTTTTCGAGACGGCCAAGGCGCTCGTCCCTTCGCTTGGCAGCGCGAGCGATCCCGCCTTTTCCGGCAGCAACGATATTTCCTCCATCGTAGCCAATGTCCTTCTGGTACAGGCGTGGGGCTTCGAGGACGGGCTCACCTGGAACACGCCCGCGTGGAGCATTTCGGGGGAACTGCTCTCCTACCTGCTCTTCGGGGTCGCCGCCGTGCTGTTCGGACGCAGGCTCTGGATCGCGGCGGCGATCGGGGCGGTCGCTTCTCTTGCGGTCCTGCTGCTCGCCGCCCCCAAGGGTATGGAATCGACCTTCGACTTCGGCGCAGTGCGGGCGCTCTACGGCTTCTGCCTAGGCGTTCTTCTGCACCGGGCCGTCATCGCCGGCGTGGCGCGCACCAGGGAGAAACTGCGGCGGGAGCCGTCGTACCCGGCAAAACTCGCCTGGACCATCGCCGAGGTCGCGGCGGTCGGCTGCCTCGTGGAGTTCGTCAGGGCGAGCCACCAGAACGCGGCCGCGTTCGCCGCTCCGCTGGTCTTCGCCTTTGCCATCAACGTCTTCGCGCACGAAGGCGGCCATGTCAGCCGGCTGCTGCGCTGGAAGCCTTTCCTGATGGCGGGCATGCTCTCCTATTCGATCTACATGATCCACATGTTCATCCTCCTGCGCTGCCTCAACGTCGGACGGCTTGCCGACAAGGTGCTCGGAACCGCAATCCTGCGGCCGATGGACGGCAACGCCGCGCATGGCCTCGTGCTCGATTTCGGCAACAGGTACGCGGGCGACCTCGCCATCGTCGGCGTGCTGGGCATGATCGTCGCGATCAGCTACGTCACCTACCGGGTGATCGAGCGTCCGGGCCAACAGGCATTCCGCAGGCTCGCGCAACGGCTGGCGAACCGGGGCGACGAGCGTCCCCGCCCGGTTGCTGTCATCCGCACCGCCTGAAGGCAGGCATGAAAAAGGCCGCGCGCGGCGGCCTTGATCGGGTTCGGGAGGAGAGGCGGGTTTCCCCGCCCGACTCAGCGCTTGGAGAACTGGAACGAACGACGGGCCTTGGCCTTGCCGTACTTCTTGCGCTCGACCGTACGCGAGTCGCGGGTCAGGAAGCCGCCCTTCTTGAGAACGCCGCGCAGGGTCGGTTCGTAGTAGGTCAGCGCCTTTGAGATGCCGTGGCGCCCCGCGCCGGCCTGTCCCGACAGACCGCCGCCGACGACGGTCGCGACGACGTCGTACTGGCCTTCGCGGTTGGCCGCCACGATCGGCTGCTTCAGGATCATCTGCAGCACCGGACGCGCGAAATAGGCGTTGAAGTCCTTTTCGTTGACGATGATGCGGCCGGTGCCGGGGCGAACCCAGACCCGGGCGATGGCGTCCTTGCGCTTGCCGGTCGCATAGGCGCGGCCTTGCGCGTCAAGCTTCTGCACGTAGACGGGAGCCGCGGCCGGCTGTTCGGCGGTCACGCCGGTTGCGGTGCCGAGATCGGCGAGCGAGTTGAGATCAGCCATAGGCCTGTACCCTTACGTTCTTCTTGCTCATCGAGGCCACGTCCAGCGCTTCGGGCTGCTGGGCCTCGTGAGGGTGGGCCGCGCCTGCATAGACGCGGAGGTTCTTCATCTGGCGACGGCCGAGCGGACCGCGCGGGATCATGCGCTCGACGGCCTTTTCCAGCACGCGCTCGGGGAAACGACCCTCGAGCAGGTCGCGGGCGGTGCGTTCCTTCACGCCGCCCGGATGGCCGGTGTGCCAGTAGTAGATCTTGTCGTTGTACTTCTTGCCGGTCAGCACCACCTTGTCGGCGTTGATGATGACGACGTTGTCGCCGTCGTCGACATGGGGGGTGAAGGTCGGCTTGTGCTTGCCGCGCAGGCGGTTGGCGACGATGGTTGCAAGACGTCCGAGGACCAGGCCTTCGGCGTCGATCAGCACCCACTTCTTCGTCACCTCCGCAGGCTTCTGCGAAAAGGTTTTCATCGGGCTACTTTCCTGTCGGACCTTCCGTTCCTTGAGGGCACGAAAGGCGTTTCTTGTTGCTTGCATTGGCGGGCATTCGACCCGCCAAAATGAAACGGCGGCCGTCGGGCCGCTGCTTCGAGGCGGCTTATAGGCGAGGGCGCCATGCACGTCAAGCGCAATTGTCGCAGGGCACGGGTAGAAACGGAAGCAAAATCAAGCACTTACAAATAAGGTAATTTGATACCACATTGAGAATATCCGTTCAGCGCTTCGGCGGCACCGAATAGGTACCGGTCGCATGCGCGACGGTGAGCCGTTCCGGCCCCGCGACGATGTCGATATCGAACACCATGAGGCTCCTGCCGAGCTTGATGATGCGGCAATGGCCGTCGATCGGACCGGGTCCGGCCTTGCGCACGAAGTTGATGTTGAGGTTGGTGGTCACCGACAGCGCGTCGGGCCCGGCATGCGACAGCACGCAGACGTAGCCGCCGATGTCGGCCAGCGTGAACAGGCACGGGCCCGACACCGTGCCGCCGGGCCTCAGGTGCCGCTCGTTCGCATTGAGCCGGACCGTGCAGCCGCCGGGAAAGACATCCGTCGCGACATAGTCGGCATACTCGGAATTGAGCTGCGGGTAGACCTCGCCCATCAGCCTGTTGACTTCCTCGGTATTCATGACCGGGACCAGGGGAGGGGTGTTCTTCGTCATGCCATCCATAGGTATCTCGTCAGGTCTTCGGGGCATTGATCGGACGGTTCTGCGTCCAGTCGAACGTGCCGAGGTCGCGCTCGCGCACGGCGTGCTTCCAGCCCATCTCCTCCGCCCGGTGCTTGAAGTTCAGCCCTTCGGGGGAATGCCGGGTGATGCCGTCGAAGATCGTCGCGAACATCTGCGTCTGCTTCAGCCCCATGGCCTCGATCGCCTGGTTCACGACCAGCTTCTGCATCATCAGCTGGTTCACCGGAACGCCGGCCATGCGCTCTGCCAGACGCTCGACCTCGCCGTCCAGCTCCGCGGCGGGCACTGACTTGAGCACGAGCCCCATGCGCTCGGCTTCAATTCCCTTGATCTTGTCGCCGGTGAAGAGCATGCGCTTCGCCCGTTCCGGCCCCAGCCGGTAGACCCACATCGCCGTCGTGGGGCACCCCCAGACACGCACCGGCATGTAGCCGATCTCCGCCTCGTCGGTCATTACGATCATGTCGGAGCAGAGCGCGATGTCCGATCCGCCAGCGACGGCAAACCCATGTACCTTGCAGATCACCGGCCGGTAGGAGCGCCAGAGCGACATGAAGAGTTCCGTGTTGCGCATCATGAAGGCGTAGTCCTTCATCGGGTCCCAAGGCATGTCCTGGGTGACCGAATTGCCGGCGCCCCCGGCGGTCTCGGCGTAGTAGGTGAGGTCGTATCCGGCGCAGAACGCGCGCCCCGCGCCGGAAAGCACGATCACGTGGACGCCGGCATCGGCGTTCGCCTGCTCGACGGCGCCGGCCAGTTCGCGCGGCAGGTCGTCGTCGATCGCGTTCAGCAC
>CATMOC010000251.1 GCA_950071955.1 uncultured Mesorhizobium sp.
CGGCCCGTCCTTGGTGACGGTGACGAAATCATAGCCGAAGAAGACGCCGGTCACTCCCGGGACGTCGAAGATGCGGGCCGCCAGCGGCGACGCCACGCGGGCGGTGTCGGCGTCCCGGAAATCCGCGGTTCCCTCGTTGAGGACGACCTTCCCCGGCAGGAACTTGAGCGTCGCCGGGTTCGGCGTGGCTTCCGTCTGGATGAACATGGCGGGATCTCCTGCCTTTGTAGTTTTGAATAGTTCTAAATAGGCGCAACGGCCGGTCTTATCAAGCAATTCCGCACCGCTCCGGACGGGCGAAGCGGAATGTCTTTTCAGGCGAGGCTTTCGATGTCCTCGTCGGTCAGGTTCGCCGGAACCACCGTCACCGGGATCTGGAACGACGCGCCCTTGCCCGAAATCGACGAGACGAGCGGGCCCGGACCCTCCTTGGAGGAGCCCGCGGCGAGAATGAGAATCGCGATGTCCTGATCTTCCTCGATCAGCGCGTGGATCTCCTCGGAAGGATCGCCTTCGCGGATGACGAGTTCGGCTTCGATGCCCGACCTCGCCCGCACCTTGGACGCCGCCGCGTCCAGCGCCGCCGATGCCGTCGCGTTCGCTTCCTCCCGCATGATCTTTTCGACGCCGAACCATTGCTGGAAATCGCCCGGTTCGATGACGAAGAGGAGGACGAGCGCTCCGCCCGTGCTGACGGCGCGACGGGATGCATACGCCACCGCCCGCTCGCATTCGGGCGTGTCGTCCACGATGGCAAGGAACTTGCGCCGGTGTCCGGCTTCCCGGCTCAGTCGTTTCGAGACCATTCAGTCATCCCGCATCGTTGACGACGACCGCAATCTGCCATCGCGGTCGGGTAGCCGCAAGCTGCCGCAGGAACTCTCCTGTCGCGGTCTCAATCCGTCAGGAGCCCTATGATCTCCCGCACGCCCTTCATCGTGGCTTCCGCCTGCGCGCGAGCGCGCTCTCCGCCGTCGCGCAGGACGCTGTCGACGAAGGCGCGGTCTGCGGAGATGCGGCGCATCTCTCCGGCGATCGGAGCGAGCTTCTCTACCGCGAGGTCGGCGAGCGCCGGCTTGAAGGCCGAGAACTGCTGGCCGCCGAACTCGCCGATCACCTTCTCGCGCGGGCATTCCGCCAGCGCCGCGTAGATGCCGACGAGATTTTCTGCCTCCGGCCTGCCCGTGAGCCCCTCGAGGTCCGACGGTAGCGGCTCGGGGTCCGTCTTGGCTTTCCTGATCTTCTTCGAGATCGTATCCGCATCGTCGGTGAGATTGATGCGGGAGAGGTCCGACGGGTCGGACTTCGACATCTTCTTCGACCCGTCACGAAGACTCATGACGCGCGTGGCCGGGCCTTCGATCAGCGGCTCCGTCAGGGGGAAGAAGCCGTTCACCGTCTCCTCGCCCACTTCCATCTCGACGCCCAGACCGAGCGAAGCGATCCTGGCGGAGAAATCATTGTTGAACTTGGCCGCGATGTCGCGCGTGAGTTCGAGATGCTGCTTCTGGTCGTCGCCAACCGGCACGTGGGTCGCGCGATAGACGAGGATGTCGGCCGCCATCAGGCTTGGATAGGCGAGCAGGCCGAGCGAGGCGTTCTCGCGGTCCTTGCCGGCCTTGTCCTTGAACTGCGTCATCCGGTTCATCCAGCCGATGCGCGCCACGCAATTGAATATCCAGGCGAGTTCGGCATGCTGCGGGACGCGGCTCTGGTTGAAGACGATGTGCTTCTGGGGATCGATACCGGAGGCGAGGAACGCCGCCGTGATCGAACGGGTCTGTTCGGCGAGATCGTCGTGGACGAGCTGCGCCGTGATCGAATGCAGGTCGACGACGCAGTAGATGCAGTCATGCGTCTCCTGCAGCGCCACGAACTTGCGGATCGCGCCGAGATAGTTTCCGAGATGGAGGTTTCCGGTCGGCTGGACGCCGGAGAAGACGAGCGGCTTGAAGGCGGACATATATTCCTCGTGGCTTGTGGAGGGCCGTTTCGCGCGCGGCGAAAATCGAGCGGGCTTATGGGCCAAGGCGAGGAGGGGCGCAAGGGGGCGATTGCTTTCCATAACGCAGTGCGTTATACATGAGATCGATGATCCGCAGCTTCGCCGATCGCATTACTGAGAACCTTTGGCGTGGCCTAGGATCGCGGTGATTGCCGCCCGAGATCGCGGACAAAGGCTTGGCCAAGCTTCGCGTGGTGGATGCCGCAGTTTCCCTTGACGACCTGCGCAGCCCTCCGGGCAACCGCCTCGAACTGCTGAAAGGTGAGCGAAAGGGGCAGTACTCGATCCGGATCAATGACCAATGGCGTATTTGTTTCCGCTGGAAAGATGGTGGCGCGAGCGATGTCGAAATCACCGATTATCACCGATGACGGGCACAGGGTGCACAACCCTCATGCCGGCGAAATTCTCCGGTCCGAATTCCTGGAACCACTGAGTTTGTCCCAGAATGCGCTGGCTCGCGCAATTGGGGTCTCACCGCGACGCATCAACGAGATCGTGCTCGGCAAGCGCGCCGTGACCGCCGATACCGACCTGCGGCTCGCGCGCTATTTTGGCATGTCCGAGGGGTTTTTCCTGAGACTGCAGACGAGCTACGATCTTCTGGAGCGCAAACGCGCCCTGGGCGACACGCTCGACAAGATCACGCCCCGGGCGGCTTGATCCGGAATCACCTCTTCCGCCGCCGCACCATGCCCATCAACTGCCTGCGGTCTAGCGCGCCCGTCGCAATTACAATCCCGAAATAGACGATCGCACCCGCAGCGATGATTCCGAGCACGGTCGCGAGCCTTACGATCAGCGTGCCTTCGAGCCATGGTGCCAGCGTCACCTGCAATACCCAGAGGGCGCCGCCCATGACCAGGCCCGCGAGGACGATCAGGCCGCATCGCCGCAGCGTCGCGGGCGAGGGGCGAAAGGCGTCGCGGCGCCAGAGCGTGACGGCAAGCAGTATCACGTTGATCCAGGCCGAGATCGACGTGGCGGCCGCGAGGCCGACATGGCCGTAGAACGGGAACAGCATCAGGCTGCCGGCAATGTTGACCGCGACCGCGATCATCGAAAACCACATCGGCGTCCTCATATCCTCTCTTGCGAAGAAGCCGGGCGAGAAGACCTTGATCAGGACGTAGGCGGGAAGACCGGCCGCAAAGGCGGCCAGTGCCGCCGCCGTCAGCCGTGTCGTCTCACCGGTAAAGGCGCCTCGCTCATAGAGCAGGCTGACGATCGGCTCCGGCATGACAATGAAGCCGACGGCGGCGGGGAAGGTGAGGCCGAGGGCGAATTCCAGCGAGCGGTTCTGCAGGTGCTGCACGTCCTTCTCGTCGCCCGCACCGAGTGCGCGGGAAAGCTCCGGCAGCAGAACCACTCCCACGGCGATGCCGATGACGCCGAGTGGCAGTTGGTTGATGCGGTCGGCATAGTTGAGCAGCGCGATCGCCCCGTCCTGCGCCGATGCGATGATCTGGCCGACGAGCAGGTTTATCTGCGTCACGCCGCCGGTCAGCATGGCCGGCCCCATCAGGAGAAGCAGGCGCTTGACGCTCGGCGTCATCCTCGGACGGCGGAAGCCCATGGAGTAGCCCTCGCGCCCGACTCCCAGGATCAGGAACAGAAGTTGAGCGATGCCGGAGGCGAGCACGCCCCAGGCGAGCCAGACGCCGGTGGTGCGCGAGCCGATGCCGGCGTAGAGCGCCGCGATGAGCACCAGCGACAGGATGACGTTGAGGAGCACCGGCACGATGGCCGCGAGGAAATAGCGCCGCATCGAATTCAGTATCCCCGACAGCATCGCCACCAGCGACATGCAGAAGAGATACGGAAACATGATCCGGGTCATCAGGACCGTTAGGTCGAATTTCTCCGGCGTATCGGCGAAGGCCGGCGCGACGATCGTCCCGACGAGGGCGGGCATGAAGAAGATGGCGAAGACGGAAAGGACCAGCAGCGCGACGACCAGCACCGACAGCACCTCTTCCGCGAAACGGCGCGCGCCGTCCATCCCGTCCGCTTCCAGCTCCTTTGCGAAGAGCGGGATGAAGGCGGTATTGAACGCGCCTTCGGCAAAGAGCCGTCGGAAGAGATTGGGAAAGCGGAAGGCGGCATAGAAGGCGTCAGCGACCGGACCGGCGCCAAGGGCCGCTCCGATCAGCGCCTCGCGCACGAAGCCGAGGACGCGGCTTGCCATCGTCGCCCCGCCGACGCTGGCGAACTTGCCGACGAGGCTCATGACCCTGTTCCGCCTCCCGTGGCGATTTGCCGGACCTGCAGCATCATTCGGCGGCGAGCTTCAGCTTCTGCCCGCGACTGGCGCCGCCGAGTGTTGCGATGAGCCGTTCGCGGATGGCGTCCTGGCGAGTCGGGTTCTCGACCTTCTGGCCGGTCAGATCCGTCACGTAGAAGGTGTCGATCACCTTCTCGCCAAAAGTCGTGATGTGCGCCGAGGTGATGTCCAGCGAAAGGTCCGAGATCGCCCCGGTGATCTCCGACAGCAGCCCCGGGCGATCCAGGCCTTCGACCTCGATCACCGAGAAGCGGTTCGAGAGCGTGTTGCGGATCTCGGCCCGCGGCTCGATGCGGAACGTCTTGTGGCTGCGCTTGGGTTTGGCGCGTTTCTCGATCATTTCGGGCAGCTGGCTGCGGCCCGAAAGCACATCCTCGATGAGCCGTCCGACGCGCGCCCCGCGACGCTGTTCGTCCTCGTCGCGCTCGAATTCGCGGTTGATGAGGATGGTGTCCAGCGCACGGCCGTCCGTGGTGGTGAAAACCTGCGCATCCACGATGTTTGCGCCGGCCGCCGCGCAGGCACCCGCGACAACGGAAAGCAGGCGGGGATGATCCGGCGTCAGGACCGTTATCTCCGTCACCGCCTCGAACGCACGCATCGTCACCGCGGCGTTGAACACCTTTCTCTCCCCATCGGCATGCCGGATGAACTCGGCGTGCCGTACCTGATCTGCCAGATCCACCGTCAGAAGGTAGTTGTCGTAGTGGAGCCTGAGGACGTTCGCACGTTCCCGCTCCGGCCAGCCCGAGAGCGCTTCCGCGAGCTGTTCCCGCGCCTGCTCGGCCCGCTTGGCGCGCGAGACTTCCGAGAACCCGCCGGTCAGCAGGAGTTCGGTCTCGTAGTAGAGAGTGCGCAGCAGCTGTCCTTTCCAGCCGTTCCACACGCCTGGCCCCACGCCGCGAATGTCGCAGACGGTCAGCACGAGCAGCATCTTCAACCGCTCCACCGACTGCACGACGTCGGCGAAGTCGTCGATGGTCTTGCGGTCGTTGAGGTCCCGCGTCTGAGCCGTCATCGACATCAGGAGGTGATGCTCCACCAGCCAGGCGATCGTCTCGGTCTCGGAGGCCGAAAACCCCATGTGGGGGCACAGCTTGCGGGCGATCTTGGCACCCGCTTCCGAGTGGTCCTCCGGGCGGCCTTTCGCGATGTCGTGCAACAGCAAGGCCGTATAGAGCATCTCGCGCTGCGGCTTCAGGCCGGGCATCAGCTTGTGGGCGAGAGGATGGGCTTTCCCGCCCTCGCCCCGCTCGATCTCGGCCAGCACGCCGATGCAACGCAGCAGATGCTCGTCGACCGTATAGTGGTGATACATGTTGAATTGCATCATCGCGACGATCTTGCCGAAATCGGGGATCAGTTTTCCGAGCACGCCGGCCTCGTTCAAGCGCCTCAGGTTCAGTTCCGGGTTCCGGCCGGAAGTCATCACGTCCATGAACAGCCGGTTCGCTTCCCGGTCGCGGCGAAGGTTGCGGTCGATCAGGTTCAGCGAGCGCGTGACCAGCTTGAGCGCGTCGGGGTGGAACTCCAGCCCGTGCTTGTCGGCGAACCAGAACAGGCGCAGGAGATTGACCGGATCGCGCTCGAAGACCCCCTCGCTGGCGATATTGATGCGATCATTGTCGATGATGAAATCCGACGTTCCCGCGAGCTTGCGCCGCCGGCGCTGGAAGCTCTGGAGCAGGCGGTTGAAGCCCGGGACGTGCTTGGCCTGCTCCTCCTCGAGCGCGGCGCAGAAGATGCGGGTCAGGTCGCCCACCTCCTTGGCGATCAGGAAGTAGTGCTTCATGAAACGCTCGACCGCCGACAGCC
>CATMOC010000252.1 GCA_950071955.1 uncultured Mesorhizobium sp.
AGGTCATCGGCTCCGTTGCCGCTGTTCAGTCGGTTGTTGCCCCCATCGCCATGCAACAGATCGCTGCCCGCATCCGCGCCGAGGCATGGGACAAGCCGATCCACCTCACGACCGAGGACAACCGCAACGTCACCCTTTTCCACGAGCGTGGCGAGGACGGAAGCGTCATAGCCTACACGGCGGAGTGGAACGACGACTTTCACAACGTCACCCATGCGATCGCCACCGGCGAGCGCGAAGCATACTACGTGGACTTCGTGGACGATTCCTGGGGCAAGCTCGCCCGCTGCCTGGCGGAGGGATACGCCTACCAGGGCGAGGTCTCGCCGCAGCACGGCGAGCCGCGCGGCGAGCCGAGGGCGCATCTGCCGCCTACCGCTTTCGTCGACTTCCTGCAGAACCACGACCAGGTGGGCAACCGCGCCTATGGCGAGCGCCTCGGCGAACTGACCGAGCCCAACATGCTGCGCGTGCTCTATGCGGTGCTTCTCCTTTCGCCCCACATCCCGCTGCTCTTCATGGGCGAGGAATTCGCCGAGGATCGGCCTTTCCTGTTCTTCACCGACTTCCACGGCGATCTCGCCAAGGCGGTGACGGAGGGCCGGCGCCGCGAGTTCGCGAAGTTCTCCGCCTTCCACGCGCCCGACGAACTGAAGACGATCCCCGATCCCAATGATCCGGAGACATTCGAGGCTTCCCGCCTCGACTGGCGCAAGACCGAGGTCGGTTCAGGACGCATCTGGATGGAGTACATCCGCGAACTGCTCGGGCTTCGCAGGGAGTTCCTCGTGCCGGCGCTCAAGAACGCGGGCCCGAACTCGGGCCGGGTCGTCTCCGCGACGGACGGACTGATCGCCATCGACTGGAATCTCGGCGGCGCGACGCTGATGATGCGCGCGAACATGTCGGACCGCCTTCGCCCGGCTCCCTCGATCGACGGCGACATCATCTTTTCCGAACCGCGCGGCCAGATCGCCCAACCCGGGGCGCCCATCCAGATGCCGGCGACCTCCATTGTGACGGCATGGCGCAATGGTGCACCGGGCACGCCGGTGGTATCCTGACCCCGGCTGGCATTTCCGAACAATTCGGCAGCAGCGACGTTGTGATCAAAACCGGTGAGCGACGGAGGTTTATGGGAATGGCGAAGGACCGCAGCGAAGCCTTGAAGCAGAAGGCCTACGAGATCTGGGAGCGCGAAGGCCGCCCCGAAGGAATGCACGACGAGCATTGGGCGCAGGCCCAGCGCGAACTTGACGGTGAAGTCGCCGAAAAGCCGAAGGCTACTCGCAGTCGCAAGAAGCCAGGTGCCCCGGAAGAGACGGCGGGAATGGTCGCCGACGTGCCGGTGAAGAAGCCCGCCGCCGCGAAGCCGGCATCGCCCGCGCCGAAGCCGAAGAAGCCGGCCCGCACGAAACCCTGATCGACCACAAGACTTCGAGGAGACGACGACATGGCGGAAACCCGGATGCTGACCGGCCACGACGAGATTCGTGATTGGGCGGCCGCCAGGATGGGCGCACCCGCCATCCGTCAGGCATCGGCTGCCATCGGAAACAACGAGCCGTTCCTGCTCATCGTCTTCGACCAGCGCGCCTACGAGGATCAGGATCAGGGCCAGGACCGGCCGACCGACCTCGGCGCGCCGGAAATCGTCGAGTGGGACGAGTGGTTCGAAATATTCGACCGCCGCAATCTCGGCCTTGTTGTCGCGAAGGATGTCCCGGGTGTTCGGGAGAGCTTCCACGAGATCGTCGCCCGCTGAGGGAAGTGTTGGGAACGGGCCGCCTGTACCGCAAGCCTTCTTCCGCCCGAACCGGGTCGCGGCTCGGAGTTGAGGACGGTCAGACAGGAGCGTCTGGCGCGGCGGGGTCCGCATCCCTCCCTTCGTCGCTTGCGGAACAAGCCGGCCCGATGCGGCGTTCCTGTCGGTTCGAAAAGGCGGGAAGAGCATGGCTCCGCGCAATTTCTGGAAGGGCTACCTGAAGCTGTCGCTCGTCACCTGCCCGGTGGCGATGACTCCGGCCACCAGCGAGGCCGAGAAGGTCCGCTTTCACTCCATCAACCGCAAGACCGGCAATCGCGTCCGCAACCAGTACGTCGATGCCGACACGGGCAAGCCGGTGCCCGACGAGGACCAGGTCAAGGGTTATCCCACCGGCGAGGACAGCTTCATCGTCATGGAAGAGGACGAACTCGACGCCGTCGCGCTGGAAAGCACCCACACGATCGACATCGAGACCTTCGTCCCGCGCGATTCCATCGGCTGGATCTGGCAGGACAAGCCCTACTACGTGACGCCCGACGACAAGGTCGGCGAGGAGGCCTTCTCGGTCATCCGTGACGCCATGCAGTCGACGGACATGGTGGGCATCTCGCGCGTGGTGCTCTTCCGGCGCGAGCGCGCGGTCATGCTCGAACCCTGCGGCAAAGGAATCCTCGCCTGGACGCTGCGCTACGGCGACGAAGTCCGCGATGCGAAGGACTATTTCGCCGACATCGACCGCGACAAGCCGGACCAGAAGCTGATGCGGCTGGTCGGGAAGCTGATCGAGGAGCGTACGAAGGACTGGGACCCCTCGATGGTGGAGGATCCGGTCCAGGACAAGCTTCTCGAGATCATCGAGGCGAAAAAGAAGAAGAAGCCCGCGAAGGCGAAAAAGGGCTCCGCGAAGGCCGAGCCGCAGGAGACGCCGAGCAACGTCGTCTCGATCATGGACGCGCTGAAGAAGAGCGTCGAGTCCGAGAAGGGCAAGCGCAAGGCAACGCCCTGATCAGGCCGCCTTCTTCCGCTTTCGCTTCGGCGGGCTCTTGCCGAGCGGCACTTCCGCCTTGCGGAAATCCTCCCACGGATCGGTCCCCAGGTTGGCGAGCCGCGCCGGTGCATTGGGCACTGTGAAGTAGGCCGGCCCGATCTCTCCGGAAAGCTCTTCCCACGCCAGCGGCATCGACACCGGCGCGCCGGCGCGTGCGCGGGTGGAATAGGGCGCCACTGCGGTCGCTCCCCGCCCGTTGCGCAGGTAGTCGATCAGGATCTTGCCGCGCCGCTTCGACTTGGTGACGGTGGCCACGAATCGGTCTGGACTGTCGCCCGCCATCGCGTCGGCGATGCCTTTGGCGAAAGATTTTAGCTCGTCCCATCCCGCCGAGGGCTTGACCGGGCTCACCACGTGCAGGCCCTTGCCTCCCGAGGTCTTGAGGAAGCAGGCGAAGCCTTCGACCTCCATCCGCTCCCGCACCTCGTTCGCCGCCTCGATGACTGCCTGCCACTCCACGCCGTCGCCGGGATCGAGGTCCATGACGATCTGGTCCGGTCGCTCAAGGTCGTGCAGCGAGGCCTGCCACGGATGGATTTCGAGCACGCCGCCCTGCACGAGCCCGATCAGCCCATCGAACCCGTCGATCGCCACGATCGGCTGGCCGGACTTGTCCTTGGGGTCGTGGACGGTGAGGATGTTCGAACTCATCCCCTTCCACGCATGTTTCTGGAAGAAGCTCTGCCCGTCATAGCCGTTCGGGCAGCGCAGCAGCGCCAGCGGCCGGTTGACGACCAGCGGCGCCATGAACCTCCAGGCCTGGCTGTAGTACTCGGCCAGCCCCTCCTTCGTCACCCCGGCATCCTTCCAGTAGATGCGGTCGGGATGCGTCAGCTTCACCGTCCAGCGCGGCAGCTTTTCCTTGGAGGAAGCCTTCTCTTCGCGCACGATCTCCGTCGGTGGCTTGTCCTCGCGCAGGCCTCGGAACGAGGCATGGCGCAGGATCCCGTCGGCGGTCCAGGCCCGGAACTCGACCTCCGCGACGAGCTGCGGCTCGACGAACTTCACGCCCCGTTTGGAGACTGCGTCGAGCGGCGCATCGAAAGGCGACTTGTCGCGCCGGATCTCGTCGAGCTTGCGGAACAGGTCCTCGGCCACCTTGCGCGAGAAGCCGGTGCCGACGCGCCCGGCATGGACGAGCCTGTCGCCGTCATAGTGACCGAGCACCAGCGAGCCGATGGCCGTGTCCGAGGTGGTCGACGGCACGTAGCCGGCGATCACGAACTCCTGCCGTTCCGAACATTTCGACTTGATCCAGTCCCGGCCGCGGCCCGAGCGGTATTTTCCGTCACGAAGCTTCGAGACCACGCCTTCGAGGCTGAGGCGGCAGGCATGCCGCAGGATCATCTCGCCGTCTTCCTCGAAATGATCGCTGTAGCGCAGGCTCTGCGGTGCGCCGGAGATCAGCCTTGCCAGCGTCTCCTTGCGGTCGATCAGCGCCGCCCCGCGCAGGTCGTGCCCGTCGAGGTAGAGGAGGTCGAAGGCATAGAACACGAAGCGGTCGGCTCGGCCCTCCGAGAGATCGGCCTGCAGGGAGGAGAAGTCCGATGCGCCTCCGCCGGCCTCCACCACCAGTTCGCCATCGATGACGGCTTGCGAGGCCGACAGCCCGGCAAAGGCATCGGCCACCGCGGTTCCGAACTTGTCGGTCCAGTCGAGGCCGCTGCGGGTCAGGAGCTTGATCTTGCCGTCTGCGAGGTGCGCCTGCAGGCGGTACCCATCGAACTTTATCTCGTGAATCCAGCGCGCCCCGGCCGGGGCCTCGGGCCGCAGAGTGGCGAGTTGCGGCTCGACGAAGCCCGGCGGCTCGGCCTTGCGGCTGCCTTTCGGAAAGCTCGTCGCGGAAGGTTCAGCAGATACTTCCGCCTTCTTTGCAGCGGTGGTGGGTTTCGATCCTGCCTTCTTCGCCGGTTTGGCCTTCGGGGCCGCCTTCGCGGTCGTCTTGTCGATCCTCCCCGTCTTCGAGGACCACCCCGGCGCCTCCTGCGCGATCTCGGGAATGTCGCGGCCGGTCTTCACCGATCTCGGCGCCTCTTCCAGGATGTCGGTGTCGTCCTCCTCACGCGCGAATTCGTCGTCGCTCTTGATCAGCAGCCAGTTGTCGCGCTTTTCGCGCCCGCGCTTGGCCATCCGGACCAGGTGCCAGCGCCCGTGCAGTTTTTCGCCCGAAAGCTCGAATTCGAGGTGGCCCTTGACGAGGCCCTTCTTCAGGTCGCCGACCGGGCTCCACGTCCCGCGATCCCACAACAGCACGGTGCCGCCGCCATACTCGCCCTTCGGGATGGTCCCTTCGAAGTCTCCGTATTCGAGCGGATGGTCCTCGGTCTGCACCGCGAGACGCTTGTCGCCCGGCACGAGGCTGGGGCCCCGCGTCACGGCCCAGCTCACCAGCACGCCGTTCATCTCCAGCCGGAAATCGTAGTGCAGCCGCGTCGCGTCGTGCTTCTGGATCACGAACCTGTTGCCGCCTTTGGATGCCTTCGCGGCGCCTTTGGGCTCGGAGGTTCGTTCGAAGTTGCGCTTCTGATTGTAGGTCTCGAGCGCCATGGATCAGCTTGCCTTCTTGCGCTGCTCGGCCTGGCCACCCTTCGCGGAACGCTTCGAGGAGGAGGCTTTCTTGCCGCCGCTCTTCTTGCCGCCCGCGTCTGTCGCCGCCGCGCTCTGGCGCAGCGCCTCCATCAGGTCAATCACCTTGCCCTGGGGCTTGCGTTCGGGCGCCTTGATCTCGCGGCCCTCCATCTTCGCCTTTACCAGTTCGGCGAGCGCCGCGTCGTAACGGTCGTCGTATTCGTCCGGCTTGAACTCGCCCTTCTTGGTATTGATGATGTACTTCGCGAGATCGAGCATCTCGCCCTTGATCTTCATCTCCGGGATGTCGGAGAAGGCCTCCCGCGCCGACCGCACCGCAGCACTGGTGCGCCTGACCGATCCGGAGCCGCCGGTGTTCCAATCAGCCGACAGCCTGCGCAGTTCGCTGCCCGGCGTTGTGCCCGACCCCTGGCAGCCCGGTCCCGAAGAGGTGGCGCGCTTCATCGCCGCCCTGCCCGAGGGTGGCTTCGACACCTTCTGGCTCTCCGACGGGCTGGCCCGCGACGACCGCGAAGAGATACTGGCGGCGCTTGAGGATCGCGGCGCGGTCACGGTCTTCGAAAGCCCGCGCAGCCTCTATGCGCTGCAACCCGCCACCTATGCCGACGGCAACGTGGTCCTGAACCTGCGCCGCCTGCGCCCCGGCCCCGAGGCCGAAGTCTCCATCGCCGCGCACGGTCT
>CATMOC010000253.1 GCA_950071955.1 uncultured Mesorhizobium sp.
TCGGCGCGATCAGCACGGCGACCGCGTTGTTCGTCACGACTTCGGTCAGGACCGACGAGATGACGTAGATCGCGACCAGCGTGGCGAGCGGCGGCAGGGTGACGAGGTGGGGCGTGAGCGCGTTCACCACGAGATTGACGCCGCCGGAGCGTTCGAGTCCCGCCCCGATGATGAGCATGGAAAAGATCAGAACGAGGATCGACCCGTCGATCGAGCTCCAGGCTTCATCGCTGTCGATGCAGCGCAGCACCAGGATGCCGGCGACGGCGAGCATGGCCAGGATGCCGATGTCCATGACGTTGAAGGCGGCGAGCACTACGACGGCGGCGAGCGCGAAGAGTGCGATCGGCGCCTTGCCGCGCCGATAAGGCCTGCCGCTCGGTCGCGACACGGATATGAGGTCGGCATCCTCCGTGAGTGCATCGAAATTGTCGGGCGGACCTTCCAGCAGCAGCTTGTCGGCCGGCCGCAGCTTGACGCTCTCTAGGTCGGTACCGGGAATGTGGCGGTGGCGATGCGCGCCGAGCACGCGCACGCCGTAGCGGCGGCCGAGCGAGAGGTCGACGATCCGTTCGCCCGCGGTGGACCGGTGCGGCGCGACGACCGCCTCCACGGCGACCGTCTCGCCGGAGCGCTCCTGGCCGCGGCGCATGCCGATGCGCAAGCCGGCTTTCTCGTTGAGCGTGAGGATTTCGGAGGTCGTGCCGACAAGGATGAGCGAATCGCCCTTCTTCATGACGCGGTCCGCGATACCCTCGCGGATGATCTCGGTCCCGATTCTCAGCCCCAGGATGCGCAGGCCAGAGCGCTTGAAGTCGGACAATTGTCCGATCTTCTGCTGCGTGTAGCGGCCCTCGCTGCGCACCGTCGCTTCGGAAAGGAATTCCGTTTCCGCGTTGAGCGCCGTGTCGGTCTCACCACGCCTGTCGGGAAGCAGGAAACGGCCGAGAACGACCATCACCAGCGTCCCGGTGAGGGCGGCGACGATTCCGACCGGCGTGATTTCGAAGATCGAGAAGGCTTCCAGTCCCGATGCGCGTGCGACGCCGTCGACGAGGATATTGGTCGAGGTGCCGATGAGGGTGCAGGTGCCGCCGAGGATCGCGGCGTAGGAGATCGGAATGAGGAGACGCGTTGCGGCTATGTCCAGCGAACGCGCCAGCCGGAACGCGATCGGAATCAGGATGAGCACCACGGGTGTGTTGTTCATGAAGGCGGATGCCATCACCGCGCCCGACAGCAAAGCCATGACCGCGAATGCCGGCCGGCGCGTGGCCCGCTGGATGAGTGCGTCCGCGAGGCTTTCGAGCACGCCGGTGCGCACGAGGGCGCCCGACAGGATGAACATGGCGGCGATGGTGATCGGCGCCGGGTTCGAGAAGGCGGCCATCGCCTGCTGGGGCGTGGTGAGACCGAAAAGCAAGAACACCGCGGCCCCCGCTGCGGCCGTCACCTCGGGCGGATAGCGCTCGAGGATGAAGGCGGCGAGCAGCCCTACGAGCAGCGCGAGCGCGAGATAGGGCTCGTATCCGACGATGAGGGATTCCATTCGAGTCAATCTCCGGCCCGATGGCGAGCGCAGGCTAGGGGATGCTTCCGGCACATCGGCGTTCCTCCTGCTCCCTCACGCCGGCGTGCCCGTCTAGAAGAACGCAGGATTTTGCTTTTGTCGAAGAAAATCGTTCCTTCCGGACGGCCGGACAGAGCCGCTCTTTCTCAACCGCGCCCGACGAACGGCATGGCCGTGGCCATCACCGTCATGAAGAGCACGTTGGCGTCCAGCGGCAGCCCGGCCATATGCAGCACGGCATTGGCGACGTGGCGCACGTCCATGGTCGCCTCCACGGCAATCTCGCCGTTGGCCTGAGGAACGCCCTTGGTCATCGGCGCGGCCATTTCGGTCAGCGCGTTGCCGATGTCGATCTGGCCGCAGGCGATGTCGAAGGGCCGCCCGTCCAGCGCAAGCGTCTTGGTCAGCCCGGTGATCGCATGCTTGGTCGTGGTGTAGGGCACGGATCCCGGCCGCGGCGCATGGGCCGAGATCGATCCGTTGTTGATGATGCGCCCGCCCCGCGGCGTCTGGTTGCGCATGTGCCGGAAAGCGGCCCGCGCGCAAAGGAAGGAGCCGGTCAGGTTGGCGTTCACGACATCCAGCCAGACCTCGACGGGGATTTCGTCGATCGGCATGCCCCTGGCGCCCATGCCCGCATTGTTGAACAGGAGGTCGATGCGGCCGAACTCGGCGGCAGCCCTGTCGAAGAGGGCATCGACCTGGTCTGGTTTTGAGACGTCGCATGCGATGGCGAGTGCCCTGCCCCCGCCCTGCCCGGCGGCGGCCACCGCCTCTTCCAGGACATTCAGCCTGCGCCCGGTGAACACGGTGTTCCACCCGTTCTCGACGAGCGCGGTCGCCGCTGCCCTGCCGATCCCGGTTCCGGCCCCGGTAACGATCGCCACCTTGCTGGTATCCATGCGTCCCTCCTCTGGCTCGGGGAGCACATTGCAGAGGGGCGGGTGAAGCGCAAGAGCGACCGCAGGCCGCAACAGGAAGGGCGGTCATTCGCGACCGCCCCTAATCAGGACCTTGCTTGGGAGGAGGATTAGCAGATCCGACTGTCATGAATCATGCGCCGGCATGGTTAACGAAAGGTTAACGCCCGGCGCGGCGGGGCGCTGCCGCTTTTCCTTACCCGAGGAACGGCGATCCCATGGCCGCCTGGAACAGTACCGCACCAACGAAGACCGCGTAGGTTGCCGAAAACAGCCGCACCGCGAGCACACCCCAATTCGGCGCAAGCAACGTACACAGGAGCCCGAAGCCGGGAATGAAATGCATCGCATGGGTAGCGAAGAAATGTGGGACGCGCAGATCGCCGCCGTTGCTGGCCCAGCCGAGGAACGGCACGCCGCGCATGTCGGTCGCCTCGCGGCCGACCAGGTGCCCCTCGCCCGAAGCCAGATATCCGGCGGTGGCGATGGTCAGGAAAAAGGTCAGGGTCAGCCCGATGGAAACGGCGCTTCGGAAGGCCGGGCCAAGCCCAGCGTCTCCATCCCGCGCGATCAGCCGCCCGTAGACGAGCGTCGCCGAAGTGAGCCCGACCGCAAAGACGCCCATCAGCGGATAGACGGCTTCGAGCAGTCCTCCCTCGCGATTGAAGTGCGACGGCGCACCGGCCGCCGCGGCGCCCATCAGCCACACCATCTCGATGGCGATCATGAAGACGACGAGAGCGGAATAGACGCGGTACCACCGGCGGCCGGTCGTGCCTTCCGGCAGATATCCGGCGAACCATGCCAGCGTCAGGAGATAGATCGAAAGCGAAGCCTCGAATTTGAGCGGCTTGCTCCAGACGCTTTGCGCCGCGAGCGTCCGCTCGTCCAGGAGACCGGCCACCGCGGTCGGGACGGCCAGCACGAGGAGGAGAAGCGCCGCGGCGGTGAAGAGTGGTTCGCGCCGCCAGAATTCTCGCGCGATGTCCGGAAAGTTCGATGCGTGGGGCGTGGATATCGCGAGCGTGTTCATGGTCCTGCTCCGGTTTCGGGACGCAATGGCGGTCAGGCGGCCGACACGTCCGCCGCCATGCGCGTGCGAACCTGGCGGATGGCGACGAAGGCAAGGAACCCCGCAGGTCCGAACAGAAAGGTCGCCGCCAGGCAGGGGACCACCATCCAGAAGGGCACGCCCGCATCACGGGCGCTCCGCACGATCCAGGCGCCGACGAAGAGATCGAAGGCGAGGTAGTGCAGCCAGCCGGCGAGAAGCATCTCCCGGGTCTGGAAGAGCGCCGCGACGTTGGAAAGACTGTCGAAGCCGCCTTCGGCCGAGGTCCAGAACGCCAGGACGAGCCCCGAATAGACCACGGCGAAGAGCAGGGGGATACCGTAGGCCGCAGCCGCGTTGGCGATGCGGGGAGCGAAAGGGCTCGCGAGGAGGAGCACCCAGCCGACCAGGGCGAGGCTGTTGGCGTACTGAAAAATGGCGTCGGGGCTCATGTTCGGTGCCTCGCGATCTGTGTGATACCGTAAACTTTACATCGTCAAGATTAGCGCCGAACTTTTCATTGTCAAGATGGGTTTTCAAGGCGTAAGGGTCGGCCGTATCCGATGGCATGCACAAAGGCCATTCTCAGGGAGAAGGGATTGGCTGGAGCGGACGAACAGAAGACCAGTTACCACCATGGCGACCTGCGCCATGCACTGCTCAAGGCCGCGGAAGCGGAACTGCGGGAAAAGGGCGTCGAGGGTTTCACGCTTCGCGGCTGCGCCAAGCGCGCCGGCGTCTCGCACGCCGCGCCTGCCCATCATTTCCGCGACGCGAACGGTCTGCTGACTGCGCTCGCCGCAATCGGCTTCGAACGGTTCCTGTCAATGCAGAAGGCGCGCCAGGCCGCGGCACCGGCCGCGCCGCGCGCGCAACTGGCCGCCTCGGGGCTCGGCTACATCGACTTCGCGCTGGAGAACCCTGACCTGTTCCGGCTCGTCTTCACGTCCAGCCGCACCGACTTCGAGGACATGCAACTGGGAGAGGCGGCGCGCGCCAGCTTCGATCACCTCGTGGCGGGCATCGCCGAGCTTCGGGGAGAGGATCCGCACGCTGATCCGCGCGCGATGAGCGACGTCATGGCCGTCTGGGCGACCACGCATGGACTGGCCGATCTGCTCCTGTCCGGTCGGTTGAAGGCGCTACTGGCGCTTCCGAAGGAGATGCGGGAGAAGGCGCTCACCGACATCATCCTGCGGGCGGTTCCGGAACACCCCTCCGGAACCGTATGACCACCCGCCTTCTGCTGCGGGAAATCGTCTACCAGGGCGATTTCGGGGGCGTGGGGGCGGAGGGATTTGCGGCGGACTCCTTGGCAGCGGAGACCGTGGCCTCGATGTGGTCGACCAGCGCGTCGGGCAGTTGGAGGCGGCCGGCGAGCATGTCGAGATAGCCGCGCTCGGCGCGCGTCTCGGGCTCGATGGCCAGACGCGAGGCGGTGTAGAGTTCGACGCGTTGCGCCTCGGTCGACGCGGATGCGACGAGGGCATCGAGATCGACCGGGCGTTCGAGTTCCCGCACCAGGAAGGCACCTTCCTCCTCGCCCATGCCCGAGAGCTTGAGACGATCGCCGATGCGGCCGCGCTCCTCCGCGTCGATGTGGCCGTCGGCGCGTGCGGCCGAGATCATGGCACGCACGAGCGTCAGCGCGAACTCGTTCTCGCCCTGCGGCGCGTCGGCCGGATCGAATCCGGTGTCGGCCGGCGGCGCCAGGAGTTCAGGCTTTTCGGACGGCGTGGCCGCCGGCTCCGCGCCGCTGTTGTAGTTCTGGTAGGCCTTGTAGGCGAGGCCGGCGATGGCCGCGAGGCCGCCCATCCTCAGGACCGAGCCGGTGACCTGACGCCCGGCGCCGGTGCCCAGCAGCACGGCGGCGATGGCGCCGGCCGCGAGCGGGTTGTCCTTGGCAAGTTGCGTCGCCTGCCCGGCCTTGTCCCGGACGGTGCCTCCCACTCCCGGCACCTGTGAACCGAGCAGATCGTCGAGCAGCTTCTTGGGATCGAACATGGTGCCTCCGTGGGTATTGGTCACGGGGAGATAGGGGCCGGCCGATCGCGGTTCAACGGTCTTCGGGCGCGGGCGGATCGGCGAATGGCGCGGGAACCGGGACGCCGTGCTTGCGGAACAGCCGCGCCACGCCAACGTCGATGCCGCGACAGCCGCAATTGCGCGCATGCTCGGCGTGCCAGGCGATCCGCTGCAACTCCGTCGGGTTCTCCGGCATCCTGTGGCTCTGATGCCACTCGCGGTTGATCTTGGACATGGATACTCCCGCCTGCTCCCGGCTCGTCCCCGCAAGCTATCAGCGGCGGTCGCGGGCGGCTTGATCCGGATCAACCGGCACCTGTCCGATGTGGGGCGCCTCGCCGCGTTCGCGCGCGAGCGCGACCTGGCGGTGTCGCTCCGCATAGCGGGCGCGGTCCTCCTCGCTGCGGCGGTCGTGGCAGTGCGGACACGAGACACCTTCCTCGAACGAGGGCGAGGCTTTCTCGGCCGGCGTGACCGGATGGGG
>CATMOC010000254.1 GCA_950071955.1 uncultured Mesorhizobium sp.
CCATCCAGACCGCGGTCCTGATCGAGACGCTGAAGGCGCTCGGCGCCGACGTCCGCTGGGCGTCCTGCAACATCTTCTCCACCCAGGACCACGCCGCCTCGGCGATCGCCGCCAGCGGCACGCCGGTCTTCGCGGTCAAGGGCGAGACCCTCGACGAGTACTGGCAGTATACCGACCGGATCTTCCAGTGGACCGACGGCGGCACCACCAACATGATCCTCGATGATGGCGGCGACGCCACCATGTACATCCTGCTGGGCGCCCGCGCCGAAGCGGGCGAGGACGTCCTGTCCAACCCCGGCAACGAGGAGGAGGAAATCCTCTTCGCCCAGATCAAGAAGCGCATGGCCGAGACGCCGGGCTTCTTCACGAAGAACCGCGACGCCATCAAGGGCGTGACGGAAGAGACCACCACGGGTGTCAACCGGCTCTACCAGCTTCAGAAGAAGGGGCTCCTTCCCTTCCCTGCCATCAACGTGAACGACAGCGTGACCAAGTCGAAGTTCGACAACAAGTACGGCTGCAAGGAATCCCTGGTCGACGGCATCCGCCGCGGCACCGATGTCATGATGGCCGGGAAGGTCGCCGTCGTGTGCGGCTACGGCGACGTCGGCAAAGGTTCGGCCGCCTCGCTGCGCGGCGCCGGCGCCCGCGTCAAGGTCACCGAGATCGACCCGATCTGCGCGCTGCAGGCGGCGATGGACGGCTTCGAGGTGGTGACGCTGGAGGATGTCGCGCCGACGGCCGACATCGTCATCACCACGACCGGCAACAAGGACGTCATCACGATCGAGCACATGCGCCGGATGAAGGACATGGCGATCGTCGGCAACATCGGCCACTTCGACAACGAGATCCAGGTTTCGGCGTTGCGCAATCTCAAGTGGACCAACATCAAGCCGCAGGTCGACATGATCGAGTTCCCGGGAGGCACCCGCATCCTGCTTCTATCCGAAGGACGGCTGCTCAACCTCGGCAACGCCACCGGCCACCCGAGCTTCGTCATGTCGGCGTCCTTCACCAACCAGGTGCTGGCCCAGATCGAGCTCTGGACGAAGGCAGGCCAGTACGAGAACAAGGTCTACGTCCTGCCCAAGCACCTCGACGAGAAGGTGGCGCGGCTGCACCTCGACAAGCTCGGCGCCAAGCTCCCTGAACTGTCGGCAGAGCAGGCGTCCTACATCGGCGTCACGTCCCAAGGTCCGTTCAAGCCGGAACACTACAGATACTGACGAATCCCGCTTTCACTACAACATGTTGATTGCCGGGCGGGACCTTCCCGCCCGGCTTTCTTTTTGTTCGACAACCTTCTTCACGGCGATTCCTCGCATGGGTACAGTGAAGTGATTCGCCAAAGTTGCGGCCTGCGGCGGGGATGCGAACAAGCGGGCGGCGAGGCGATCTGGCTCTCGAGCGGCGGAGAGGAAGAAGGGGATGCAATCATCTAGCCCGCAGGATTCGGGGATCGGCGGGCCTCGTTCGCGGATGAACGTCACGGGAGCCGCGAAGGCGGGCTTTGGCAGGGCGCTGGCTGGCGGAACGGCCATTCTGCCCGCGCTCGCCTGCTCCGTCGCCTGGCAGGGGGGAGCGTCCGCGCAGGAGCCCGGCCTGGGACAGGTCGTGCACCGCGCCACCGAATTCGGCGCATTCGAAGTCATCCAGTTCGCCACCTTCGCCGGCGTGCTCGGCGCGGCTATGCTATCGGCTATCTGGCTGATCAGGGAACGCGGCAGGATCGCCGCGGAAAACCTCGATCTCCGCGAAAGGATCGCCGAGCTCAACGCCGCCGTGCAGCGCTCGGACGCGCTCGCCAGCATGAAGGATCAGCGCACGGTGGTTTGGGGGAGCGAGCATCGCAGGCCCGAGATCCTGGGCTCGCTACCGTCCACTCCGGGCGTGCCGGAAGAGCGCGCCTCCTTCCTTGCCTTCGGCCGCTGGCTCACCGCGCGTTCGGCTGCCGCTCTGGAAAATGCCATAGCCAACCTGCGCGCGACGGGCGCCGCCTTCGATCTCGCCGCTGAGACGGTTGCCGGCGGAGTGCTGGAGGTGCATGGCCGCAAGTCCGCCTCGCATGCCATCGTGCGGTTCCACTCGCTTTCCGAGAAGCAGCGCGAACATGCCCGCCTGAAGGCGGAACATTCGGCGCTTGCGTCCGAGCACGAGATCATCCTCAAGCTTCTCGACGCCCTCGACATGCCGTTCTGGCTGCGCGACGCCGCCGGCCGGCTTCAACATGCCAACCACGCCTACGCGGCCGCAGTCGAGGCGCAGTCGGCCGGCCAGGCCGTAGCCGAAAAGCGCGAACTGCTCGGCACGCAGGCCCGCGAGACCTTGGCCCGGCACCACCTGACCGAGCCCGTCTTCCACCAGACGGTTTCGACGGTGATCGACGGCGATCGCAGGCTTTTTGCAGTCACCGACGTCATGAACGAGGCGGGCGGTGCCGGCATCGCCGTCGACAAGAGCGACATAGAGGCGTTGCGGGCCGAATACGAGCGGACGTTGCGCAGCCATTCCGAGACGCTCGACCAACTGACGACCGCGGTGGCGATCTTCGACGCGGACGAGAAACTGCGCTTCTTCAACCAGGCCTTCCAGAAGCTGTGGGAATTCGAGCCCGGGTTCCTCGAGAGTGCACCGGACAACACGCTGGTTCTCGACCGGCTGCGCAGCGCCGGCAAGCTCGCCGAGCAGCCCGAATGGCGCCGTTGGAAAGAGAACCTTTTGTCCGCCTACCGTTCGGTCGATTCACAGGAACACTGGTGGCATCTGCCCGACGCGCGCACCATCCGCGTGGTCGCCAATCCCAACCCGCGCGGCGGCGTCACCTGGGTATTCGAGAACCTCACCGAACGGTTCGATCTCGAGAGCCGCTACAACACCGCCGTGCGCGTCCAGGGAGAGACGCTCGACAATCTCGCCGAAGGCGTGGCGGTCTTCGGTCCCGACGGGCGCGTCCGGCTCTTCAACCCCGCATTCGCCACGCTCTGGCGGCTGGAACATTCCGAGATCGGCGTCAGCACGCACATCGCGGTGATCCGCAAGGCATGCGAGCGCGTCTGCGTCGACGGCCCCTGGCCGGACTTCGTCGCCGCCGTGACCGGCTTCGACGACGAGCGGCGCGAGACGCACGGCAAGGCCGAGCTCGTCGACGGCACGATCCTGAGCTACGCGGTGATCCCGCTGCCCAACGGCCAGGTGATGATGACCTTCGTCGACGTCACCGACAGCGTGAACTTCGAACGCGCCCTGCAGGAAAAGAACGAGGCGCTGCAGAAGGCCGACCAGCTGAAGAACGACTTCGTCCAGCACGTGTCGTACGAACTGCGCTCGCCGCTGACCAACATCATCGGCTTCACCGAACTGCTCGAACTGCCCGAGACCGGCCCCCTGAACGAGCGGCAGCAGGAATATCTCGACCACATCGCCTCTTCCTCCTCGGTGCTGCTGACGATCGTCAACGACATCCTCGACCTCGCCACGGTCGACGCCGGAATCATGGAACTGGAGATCGGCGAGGTGCCGATCGCCAAGACGGTCAACGAGACGGCTGAACTGGCCTTCGAGAAGATGCGCGAACACCACATCGCGCTTCGGGTTGACCTGAAGGATGCCCCCGACGCGTTTTTCGCCGACGAGCAGCGCCTGCGCCAGATTCTCTTCAACCTGTTGAGCAATGCCGCCAACTACGCTCCCGAAGGCAGCACGGTCGTGCTCTCCTGCCGGCGGGTCGCCGATCGGGTGGAGTTCTTCGTTCACGACGACGGGCCGGGAATGCCGCCCGAGATCCTCGACACCGCATTCAAGCGCTTCGAGCCGCGCACCAACGGCGGCCGGCGCCGCGGCGCCGGCCTTGGTCTCGCCATCGTAAAGAGCTTTGTGGAACTGCACGGCGGGTCGGTCGAGATCGACACGGGAAAATCGCGCGGGACGTCGGTAACCTGCCGCTTCCCCCTCGCGCCGCGTGAGGCGAAGGCGGCTGAGTAGGCACTGCATGGACAAGTCCGCGCTGGAGATCGCGCTTGGCGACGAGGCGGCCACCCAGCTGTTCGGCGAAGACATATCGCTCGCCGTCAAGCCCGGCGACCTGATCCGGCTGGAAGGGGAGCTCGGTGCCGGCAAGACCACGCTGGCGCGGGCGCTGATACGGGCGATGGCGAGCGACCCGGACCTCGAGGTGCCAAGCCCGACCTTCACTCTCGTGCAGAGCTACGAACTGCGCATTCCCGTCCACCACCTCGACCTCTACCGGCTGGCAGACCCTGAAGAGGTGGACGAACTCGGCATCGACGAGCTTGCCGGCTCGGGCGCGATCCTTGTCGAATGGCCGGAGAGGGCGGGCGATCGCCTGCCGGGAGCGTCGCTGATCATCCGGATCGAACAAGAGGGCGGAGGCCGCCGCGCCACGGTCTCCGGCGAGCCCGCGGCACTCGCGCGCCTCCGACGCTCGCTGGCGATCCGGTCTTTCCTCCGCGATGCCGGTTGGGGGCAGGGGCACCGCCGCTTCCTTCTCGGCGATGCTTCGACCCGCGCCTACGAGACGGTGGAGACGGAACAGGGTGTCCGTATCCTCATGGACGCGCCTAAGCAGCCGGACGGTCCGCCGATCCGCGACGGCAAGCCCTACAGCCAGATCGCCCACCTGGCCGAATCCGTCCTGCCTTTCGTCGCCATAGACGAAGCTCTGCGGTCGGAGGGTTTCTGCGCGCCGGAGGTCTACGCCGCCGACGTCGATGCCGGGCTCCTCCTGATCGAGCATCTCGGCTCGGGTTCGTTTCTGTTGCCGGAGGGAGAGCCGGTGCGCGAACGCTACGAGGAAGCGGCGCGCCTGCTTGCCGCCATCCATGTTAAGTCGTGGCAGGAGGAGATAAGCACGAGCACGGACGCCAGGCACGCAATCCCGCGCTATGATCGCGGCGCGATGATGATAGAGGTCGAGCTGGTCACCGACTGGTACATGCCCTATGCGACCGGCAGGCCGCCGGAGGCTTCGGTGCGCGGAGAATTCCTCGACGCCTGGAATGCGGTCTTCGACCGGCTGGAGAATGCCGAGACGAGCCTCGTTCTGCGCGACTACCACTCGCCCAACCTCATCTGGCGCGAGGAGCGGCAGGGGCTCGACCGACTGGGCCTCGTTGATTTTCAGGACGCCATGATCGGCCCGGCCGCCTATGACGTGGCGTCGCTTGCCATGGACGCGCGCGTCACCATCCCGGCGGAACTCGAAAGCGCCATCTTGGAAGCCTATGTGGAGGCGAGTCGCGCCGCCGGCGCGTTCGACCTCGCGCAGCGTCACGCTCACGCGGTTCGATGCCTGATAGCCGCGAAAGACCTGCCGGCGGCTCGACTGGTTGTAATCATATTGCGCATTGAGGTTGATACCGGTTGTCTGGATATCGTCCTCGTCGACACCCAGCGCCTTGATTCGATCGATCACCGCCGTCATCTCGCGCGCATTGAGCCGCATGGCCTCGACCGCCGTGTCCGCCTGGCTGGTCACCCCCGCGCCGGTTTCGACGATGTCGGGCTTGGCATCGACAGTTTCGGAAACCGACAGCTCGACCACCGGCCCCTGTGCCTGCACCTGTACTTCTGCGGCGTGGGCGCTGGCGGCGATACCGGTGGCGGCGAGAGCGGGAATTGCAAAACGGATCATGGGCTTGCTCCTCATTGGTCGGACGGACTATCTGCTTTGCAGCTTTACGGCTTGCTGAACGCAAGGGTTCCCGCAAACCCCGGTATCGTCCGGGTGGAACCCGGCGGCCGAGCGAAGGGGGAACCGATGAAAGCCTTGAAGATCGCACTGGCGGCACTCGCCGCCCTCGCCACGCAACCACTGGCAGCGCAGATGGAACGGGTGCCCGATCGCCCGGCGGGCGAAGGCGAAGGCCCCTTCGGCAAGCTGATAATCCGCGGGGCGACCGTTATCGAAGGCAGCGGCGCCCCGCCCGCCGGACCGATCGACATCGTGATCGAAAACAACCGTATCGCGGCGCTTTATCCGGGTGGCGCACCAGCGGGCGAACTCGAAAC
>CATMOC010000255.1 GCA_950071955.1 uncultured Mesorhizobium sp.
CTGCAGGACGTGGCTCGGACTGGAAATGAGCCAGGCGGCGGAATAGCCCGCGTCTGCGCCTGTCAGGCCCATTGCAGGGCAGGTGCGTCCATATCGTCCGACGCGGCAAGCCGGCCGACGGCACACTTCAGGGCCGCAACGCATTCTCCGTCGAAGGCTGCACCGGTGTCGCGATCGAGAATGGCGAAGGCTTCCTCCACCGTCATCGCCGCACGATAGGGACGGTCCGCCGTCAGGGCATCGAATACGTCGGCGACGGTCAGCATGCGAACCTCCGGCACGATCTCGTCGCCCTTCAGCCCGTACGGATAGCCTTTTCCGTCCAGACGCTCGTGATGGGCGCCCGCGATGTCGGCGAAGTCGCGGAAGATTGCCACCTTGTGCAGGATTTCCGCGCTGTGGGCGGGATGGCTGCGGATCGAACGCCACTCCGCCTCGGCGGGCTTTCCCGGCTTGTCGAGGATCTGGTTCGAGACGGCAAGCTTGCCGATGTCGTGCAGCAGCGCAGCGCGTCGCAACCAGCGCCGGTGCGCCGCGTCCAATCCCATCTCCTCCGCGATCATGTCGGTGAAGAGCGTGACGCGGTGGCTGTGGCCGGCGGTGAAGGGGCTCTTGGCGTCGATGACGTCGGCGAAGGCCGCCGCGATGTCCTCGACATAGTCTTCCGTGACGACGGCGCTCGCGCGTGCCGGCGGCAAGGCGAAGAGATGGTCTTCGAGGTTCCCGTCCTCGAGCGCCTCCCAGAAGCCTGGACGCTGCTCGGCGGCGGCGAATGCATCGACGACGGCGGGATCGAACCAAGTGTTCCGCCGGGCCAGGACTTCGGCGCGGGCCGCCATGCGCCCGCCATCGGAATGGAAGATATCGGCCACCTGGGAGACAAGCGCGATGCGTGAGGCGAGCGGAATGACGGCGCCCGCCCTCCCCTCCGGCTTGCCCGACCCGTCCCAGTGTTCGTCGAGCCAGCGGATGCCTTCCTGCACCGTTTCCGAAAACCGCATCTTGGCGGCGATGTCGGCGCCCCGGTGGCAGCGGGTCTCGATCAGTTCGCGGGCGATCTGGCCGCCGTTGCGCAGGATGTTGAGGATGGCGCGCACACGCTCTGCGAAGCCGGACTCGAGGCCGGTTTTGTCGAAGACGAACCGCAAGGCCGCGGCGAGGCTGCCGTCGATCGTCTTGAAGTCGCGCTTGAACGAAATGTCGTCGGCCAGATAGAGCTCGCAGATGCGCGCGGCGTTGCTGGAGCAACCGAGATCCTTCAACAGCACGGTGAAATAGAGATCCGACAGCGCCGCGTCGTCGAGCGCCATCTCGATGCCGATCTGGGTGCCGATCCAGCAGGCGCGCTTGCAATGGCCGACCGGCTGACCTTCCGTGAGATCAAGCGCGTGGCTGAGCGCACCAAGAAGCTCGGCGAGGCTCAATGCATTGGCGCGCGAATGCTGCGCGGCAGGAGGGTTCGGCTGGAGGGAGACCGTGGCAAACGGCGAGATCATGTGCCATTCGTAGCCGATCGATCATTAACAACTCGCAAGCGCCGTGGCCTTGCGGAAGCGGCTGGACCAAGCCAGAACCGTCGAAGCGTGAGGATGCGAGATGCCTGAGCAGAGCAACGAGTTTTTCCGCGTCGAGCGTGACAGCGCCGTCGTGCACCTGATCATGGACCGCCCCGACCGCTCGAACGCCATGTCGCCCGACTTCTGGAGCGGCCTGCCGCGACACCTGGATGCCCTCGGAAGAGACGAGACCGTTCGTTGCGCCATCATATCGGGCGAAGGCCGCAATTTCACCGGTGGAATGGACCTTTCGGCCTTCGCCGATATCGCCAGGCTCTTCGACAACGAACCGGGACGCGCCGCCTATGCCATGCGCGACGTGATCCTGAACCTGCAGGACGCGTTCAACGCCATCGAGCGCGCCCGCTTTCCGGTCATCGCGGCCATTCATGGCGCCTGCATCGGGGCCGGCGTCGACCTGATCACGGCCTGCGACATGCGGATCGCGTCTTCCGACGCCTTCTTCGCGATCGAGGAGATCCACATCGGCATGGCGGCCGACGTCGGCACGCTGCAGCGGCTGCCGAAGCTGATCGCACCGGCAGTCGCGGCCGAACTCGCCTATACCGGGCGGCGCTTCTCGGCGGACGAGGCGAAAGGCTTCGGCCTCGTGTCCGCCGTCCACGCGGACCGGGAGGCGACGGTCGCGGCGGCCTTCGATCTCGCGCGCTCCATTGCGGCGAAGTCACCACTGGCCATCGCCGGCATCAAACGGAACCTCGCCTACGCGCGCGATCATTCGGTCGCGGACGGCCTTGACTACATCGCCGCCTGGAACGCCGGCATGCTGCGGCCCGGCGACCTGATGGCGGCGGTGCAGGCGAAGATGGCGAAGCGGGACGCGGCGTTTCCGGACCTATTGCCGAAGGGGTGACGAAACGGCGCTTACGACGAGACGTTTCAACGCCGCGTGGAGGAGGATTGACACCGGCGGTATCGCGCGCCGACCTCTACTCCGCCGCCTGAACCACACCATTCGTCCGCGCCGGCTCGCCCGGCAATCCCGGCCTCCCCGCCTCCGCCGGATTTCTGCGCACATAGTCTGCCTTGATGCTTTCCGAGGTCTGGCGCGAGCCGTCGTGGCTCCATCCTGGGGGCAGGAAGAGGTAGCCGAGGCGCTGCTTCAGGGTCAGCCCCGGCGAGAATGCGTCCTTCAGCATCCCCCACCATTCGTGGAACGCGACCTTGACCGGATTGAAGGTGCCGAGGTTCTTGACGATGCCGTAGCGCGGCCGGTCCTCGTCCAGTTCGGGCACGAAGGTGCCGAACAGGCGGTCCCACACGATCAGCGTGCCGGCATAGTTGGCGTCGAGGTAGCGCGGGTTCGTGGCGTGGTGCACGCGGTGGTGCGACGGGGTGTTGAAGACCGCCTCGAACCAGCCGGGCAACCTGCCTACCGCCTCGGTGTGGATCCAGAACTGCCAGACGAGGTTGAAGCCGAAGACGAAGGCAATCACAGCCGGGTGGAAGCCCAAAAGCACGATCGGCGCCTGCAGGACGAACATGCCCGTGAAGGTGCCTGTCCAGGATTGCCTCAGCGCGGTCGAGAGATTGTAGTGTTGGCTCGAATGGTGGTTGACGTGCTCGGCCCAGACCCAGCGCACCCGGTGCGCGATGCGGTGGTACCAGTAGTAGCGCAGGTCATCGAGCAGGAATGCGACGACGAAGACCCACCAGTGCAGCCCGAGGTCGAAGAGGCGAAACTGCCAGACCCAGAGCAGCGCGGTGTAGGCGACGAAGCCGAGCAGGATGCCTGCGACCACGTTGCCGGTGCCCATCATCAGGCTGGTCAGCGTGTCGCGGGTTTCGAAATCGCCCTTGGCGCGGCCGGTGCGCACCAGCCACAGTTCGAGCAGGATCGCTCCGACGAAGAACGGGATCGCCAGTTCGGTGACCTTTGGAAAATCGTATCCGTCCATCAGGCGCTCCTTCTCGCTTCCTGGCTGTCCTTAGGAGCAAGCCGGCCGGCAAGCCGCCAGGTTTCGCCCTGATCGGCGAATTCGAACCGCCCCCCGCGCCAGGTGTAGTCGTTCAGCGTCAGGTGGAGCGCCGCCGAGCCGGCCGGTTCCACCCGCAGGATGTCCGCGGGCGTGACGATGCGCGTGAGGAAATGCCCGCCGAAGGCCTGCACGATCCCAGTGCGGTCGCCGGAGAGTTCCAGGAAAGCGGTCCCGCGGTCGCTTGAAAGCACCACCGCGCCCGTCTTCTCGCCGGGGAAATCCGTTGCGAATCTCTGCCGCGCGGCTTCCGCGTCGGGCAGGACGGCATTGCGCGTCCCGCCGGTGAGATGCACGGAGAGCACGATCGCGGCGATACCGACCACCACCATCACGACGAGTACGGGCAGGCTCATGCCTTGGTCTTCCTCCCGCCGCCAGCCTCTGCGGACCGGCGACACCCAGAATTATCATCCTTGACGTCGACCTCAAAGCCCGACGTCGTCACCAGCCGCGGGCCGCGCGACGCAGCATGATCCAGTGCTTGCGCGCGACCGGGACCGGCTTGCCGCCCTCCAGCGGCGCAACCGCGACGCGGTCGAGTTGCGCGCCGGCAAGCGCGGCCGGCAGATAGGCGGGCCGCAACGATGGAGGCATGCCTCCAGCGCCTGCTTCGAACTGCCCGAGATGCTCCCGCCCGAGCGCGATCATTGCCGCCACCGCCCGCTCGGCGCCCTCGCCTGCGCCGAGCAGCGCCTCGCGATCGGTGCCGGCGGCAGCGAGGATGTCGGCCGGCACGTAGCACTGGCCCCGGGCCCGGTGCAGCGGCAGAAGGCGCAGCATGCCGGCGATCGCCTGTGCGCAGCCTGCGTGGCCCGCCAACGAGGCATGAGCGACTGCGGCTTCCGGTTCGAGCAGAAGAGAGGCAAGCTGGATCAGCGCACCCGCGGTCTCACCGCAGTAGCCTTCGAGGCTCGTGCGATCGGGCATCGGATCGTTGTAGAGATCGAAGATGCGCGCTTCGAGCATGTTGTCGAAGGCGGCGCGCGGGAGCTCGTATTCGTCTATCGCGCGCCGCAGGCCGTCGGCGACGGGGTTGCCCGTGACCGTTTCGGTCGGAGCGGCGACCATGTCCCGCCACCATTGCAGCCGAATTTCCCCCGGCAGCGGCTCGCTTATGGCGTCGCGCACCCGCGAAACCTCGACGTTGAACGCATAGAGCGCGAGAAGGGCCGTCCGCTTGTCTTCGGGCGCGTAGAGCACCGACAGGTACCGGTCCGGGTCGCCCTTGCGGACGATCTCCGTCACGTGGCCGGCATCGGATTCCATGTCATTCGACAGCGACGAGCGCGGCCGCCACTTCCCTGTCCTCGGCCAGCAGCACGTTGTAGGTGCGCACCGCCGACCCCGTCGACATCGGATCCGACGAGAGGCCGGCGTCCCGCAGGGCCTGCCGCAGTGCTGCCGGCAGACGGCGGAGGTCGCGGCCCATGCCGACCAGCAGGACCTCGACCTCGGCGGCTTCCGCGATCACCCTGGCAAAATCCTCCTCGCCGAGGTTCTCCGGATCGGCAGGCTCCCAGCCATGGATGCCGGACGGCAGGCAGAGGATCGATCCGCGGTGCGACATGCCGGCGAAGCGAAACCCGCCATTGCCATAGGCGTCGATCGGGGCGCGGCCCGGAAAATGGGCATCGCGGATGATCATGCCGCCGGTCATCCCGTGGTCAGGCCTTCGAGGCCTGCGTCGGCATCGTTCCTGACGCCTTGTCGTCCGTCTCCTGCGAAAGCGCGCCGGGACGCAGCTTGAACAGGATCAGGAGCGGCGCCGCGATGAAGATCGACGAGTAGGTACCGAAGATCACGCCAAACAGCATCGCCGCCGTGAACGAGCGTATCACCTCGCCGCCGAACAGGAACAGCGCGAGCAGCGCCAGTATCGTCGTCAGCGACGTCATCGTCGTACGCGACAGCGTCTCGTTGATCGCGAGGTTCAGCAGTTGCGGCAGCGGCATCTTCTTGTATCGCCGCAGTTCCTCGCGCACGCGGTCGTAGACGACCACCGTATCGTTGAGCGAATAGCCGACGATGGTCAGGATCGCCGCGATCGAGGACTGGTTGAACTCGATCCCGCTGACCACGAAGAAGCCGATCGTGATGACGATATCGTGCACGGTGGCGACGATGGCGCCCACGGCGAACTGCCACTCGAACCGGAACCAGACGTAGACGAGGATCAGGGCAAGCGCGACGAGCACGCCGATCGTGCCCTGCGTGGCCAGTTCGCTGGAAACGGTCGGGCCCACGGTCTCGACGCGGCGCATGTCGAAATCGTCGCCCAGTTCCGCCTGAACCTTGGCGACGGCGCTCTGCTGGGCGTTCTCGCCGCCATCCTGCGCCTGTACGCGGATCAGCACGTCGGTATCGGGTCCGAACTGCTGGACCTGCACCTCGCCCAGGTTGAGTTCGGAGAGCCTCCCGCGAATTTCGCCGACGTCGGCGGGGCC
>CATMOC010000256.1 GCA_950071955.1 uncultured Mesorhizobium sp.
CTCGCCGACCTGATCGTGCTGGCCGGCTGCGCCGCGGTCGAGAAGGCCGCCAGCGACGCCGGCGTCGGCGTGAAGGTGCCCTTCACGCCGGGCCGCATGGACGCCTCGCAGGAAGAGACCGACATCGACTCCTTCCGGGCGCTCGAGCCCCGCGCGGACGCCTTCCGCAACTACCTCAGCGGCAAGCAGTTCATGATGCCGGAGGAAGCCATGGTCGACCGGGCCCAGTTGCTGACGCTGACCGGTCCCGAGATGACGGTCCTGCTCGGCGGTCTGCGCGTGCTCGGAGCCAACGCCGGCGGCTCGGACCACGGCGTGTTGACCAGGGATGTCGGCAAGCTGACGAACGACTTCTTCGTCAACCTTCTGACCATGGACACGGCTTGGAAGGCCGCCGCCGACGGCACCTTCGAAGGCCGCGACCGCAAGACCGGCGAGCTCAAGTGGCGCGCCACACGCGTCGACCTGATCTTTGGGGCGCACTCGCAGCTGCGCGCCTTTGCGGAGGTCTATGCCTGCGCGGACTCCAGGGAGAAGTTCGTGAACGACTTCGTGGCGGCCTGGAACAAGGTGATGAACGCCGACCGCTTCGACCTCGTCTACGAGAAGAAAGCGGCATAGCAGCGACTGTCTTTTCAAGTTGTCGAACGGGCGCGGAGCGATTCCGCGCCCGTTCTTTTTTCGCCGATGCCGGAGCAGACAGCTTGTCTCCGTCGATGCCGCGGTCTACCAGTCCGCCGCTCGGGTAGCCGATCACGGGGAAACCGCAATGCGACTTGGCGGACGCTTGGCCGCGGCCATCGAAGTTCTGGAAGACATCCGCACGAGGCACCGCCCGACGGCGGACGCGCTGCGGGACTGGGGTGTTTCCCACCGCTTCGCGGGCGCGGGCGACCGCGCGGCAGTCGGCAACATCGTCTATGATGCGCTGCGGCGGAAACGCTCGGCGGAATACCTCTTCGGCTCGGACACGCCGCGCGCGGCAGCCTTCGGCGCGCTCCTGCTCGAATGGGACGAGTCGCCGCAGTCGCTGAACGAGGCCCTGAGCGGCGACAAGTTCGCGCCTCCCCTCCTCTCGGAAGACGAAATCGAAGCCTTGAGTGCAAACCGGCTGGACGATGCGCCCGACGCGGTACGCGCCGACGTTCCGGACTGGTGCGCGCCGTTCCTGGAGGCGCAGTTCGGAGCCGGCTGGGTCGCGGAAGGCCAGGCGCTTTCGGCCCGCCCACCGCTCGACCTGCGCGTGAACACGCTGAAGGCGGGCAGGGACAAGGTGCTGCGCGAACTTTCGGGCATGCATGCCGCCCCCACCGCGATCTCGCCCAACGGGATCCGCATCCCGCCCATCAGGGGCAGCGGACGGCATCCCAACGTCCAGGCGGAGCCGGCATTCCGCAAGGGATGGCTGGAGGTGCAGGACGAAGGCTCCCAGATAGCCGCCATCCTTGCCGGGGCCGAACCCGGCATACAGGTGCTCGACTATTGCGCCGGCGCCGGGGGAAAGACGCTGGCCCTGTCCGCCGGGATGGAGAACCGCGGCCAGATCTTTGCCCACGACTCCGAAAAACAGCGTCTCGCCCCCATCTTCGACCGGCTGCGCCGCGCGGACGTCCGCAACGTCCAGGTCGTCTCCCGCGCAGAAGACCTCGCTCCGCTCGAGCGGAAGATGGACCTTGTGCTCGTGGATGCACCCTGCACCGGGTCCGGAACATGGCGGCGGCGCCCGGATGCCAAATGGCGCCTGACGGATCGCCAACTGGACGTCCGCATGGCCGAACAGGAGAAGATCCTGGTGGAGGCAAGCCGCTTCGTGCGTCCGGGAGGGCGGCTGACCTATGTAACCTGCTCGATGTTTCCGCAGGAGAACGTCGAACGCATCGACGCCTTCCTTGTGGCGAATAGCGATTTCATGCCCGTCGACCACGCACGGCTGTTCGAAAGCCGCTTCGAAGGCAAGAGCGGATCGGCGCGGATAGACGCTGTCAAGGGAATCTCCCTGACACCAGCATACAGCGGGACCGACGGCTTCTATGTTGCTGTCCTGTCGCGAGCGGCGTGACGCTTCCTGAGGCACTTCGATGGAACAGTTGTTCGAGCAGTTTTCGGATCCCAGCAAGTTCGTCGGCCATATAAACTACATCCTCGTGATCCTCTCCGTGTCGATGAGCAGCATGCGCTGGCTGCGCATCTTCGCCATCGCCAGCGGGATCACCGGTGTCCTCTACTACGGCTTCATGGTCTCCGACCTGATCAGCGCGACCTGGGAGTTCATCTTCACCACCGTCAATGCGATACAGCTCGCGATCGTGTTGCTCGCCGGTCGCCGTCGGCGACATTCGGACGACGAGCGGCTCTTCATCGAGACGGTCATGCCGACGCTGGAAGGGAACCTGCGCGCCCGCTTGCTGAAGCTAGCTCGCTGGGAGACGAAGGAGCCCGGCGAGGTCCTGATCACAGAGGGCGAGATCGCGCCGCTGCTCGTCTTCATCGCGCGCGGCGCGGCGAGCGTCGAAAAGAACGGCAAGATCGTCGGCGTGTGCGGCCCGGGCGACTTCCTCGGCGAGATGAGCTTTCTCTCCGGCAAGCCGGCATCGGCAACGGTCCGGGTCTCGAACGAGATCCGATGCTGCGTCTACGAGCCGGCGGTTCTGCGCGCCCTGCTGCAACGCAATCCCCAGATCAAGCAGGCATTGGAATTCAGCTTCAACCGTAATTTGGTCGGCAAGCTCGACCGTATGAACGACAGCAAGCACGCGACGGTGTGAGTGGTCGAACCGGGAGGTCGGCTCGCTGCGGGATGGAGGTGACCGATGCAGATTACACGGACGGCGACAATCGTGTTCTTCCTCGCGCTCGTGCTGGGTGGCGGCCTGACGATCGGCTATCTGAACACGCCGGGCGAATGGTACGCGAATCTCGCCAAGCCGCCTTTCAATCCGCCGAACTGGCTGTTCGCGCCCGCCTGGACGATTCTCTACGTCCTGATCGGCATTGCCGGCGCGCGCACGTGGAGCCGTGCGCCGAAGAGCGCCGCCATGGCCGCATGGTGGGCGCAGCTCGGGCTGAACTTCCTCTGGTCTCCCGTTTTCTTCACGCTGCACGTCATCGGCGCGGCCTTCCTGGTGATTCTCGCGCTGCTGGCCGCGATCATTCTCTTCATCGTCATTGCCTGGCGCATCGACCGTGTCGCCGCGATACTGTTCCTTCCCTACCTGGCCTGGGTGGCTTTCGCGTCGCTCCTCAACGGGGCTATCCTTTGGCTCAACTGATCCTTCCGCACTGCAACAATCGCTGATTGCCTATCGGCGATCCCTTTGCGATAACGCCCGCACAGGGGAATTCAGCCATGGCCGCAATGCTGGTATCCGACATTGATTTTGAAGAACGCGTGCGCGCCAGCTTCGCACGTCAGAAGGCCATGGCGACAATTGGTGCCGAGCTGACCCAGGTGACGCCCGGTATGGTCGAGATCGAGATGCCGTTTTCGGAAGAATTGACCCAGCAGCACGGGTTCCTCCATGCGGGCGTCATCTCGACGGCGCTGGATTCGGCCTGCGGGTTTGCCGCCTATTCGCTCATGCCGGCAGATGCGGCGGTGCTGACCATCGAATTCAAGCTGAACCTCCTCGCGCCGGGCCGCGGCGAACGCTTCCTGTTCAGGGGATCGGTCACCAAGCCCGGCCGCACGATCATCGTCGCCGATGGCCAGGCCTATGCCTTCGGCAGCAACGGTGAAGCCAAGCTCGTCGCGACGATGACCGGAACGATGATGGTGGTTCAGGGGCGCGAAGGTATCGAGGGATGAGCGATGGCCCGTCCACGCTGCCTGCCGTCAGCCGGATGGGCGGCAAGACCGTCCTCTTCGTCATGGCTGCCGAACCAGAGTACGGCCCGCACCTCAAGGCGCGATTCGCACCGCTGATGACCGGCGTCGGGCCGGTGGAGGCCGCCGTAGAGATGACCGCTGCTCTTGCAATGCTCGGCCGGACCGGTTCGCCGCCTGATCTCGTCGTGTCGCTCGGTTCCGCCGGCAGTCGGGTGCTCGAGCAGGCGGCGATCCATCAGGCTGTATCGGTTTCCTACCGCGACATGGATGCCTCGCCCCTGGGTTTCGACAAGGGCGCGACGCCGTTCCTCGACCTGCCGGCGGTCGTTCCCCTCCCCCTGCGGATTCCGGGCGTTCGGGAAGCGACGCTCTCGACCGGCGCCAATGTCGTCTCCGGACCCGCCTATGATCTCGTCCAAGCGGACATGGTCGACATGGAGACCTATGCCGTGCTGCGTGCCTGCCAGAAATTCGCCGTCCCGCTGATCGCGCTGCGCGGCATCTCGGACGGAGCCGCCGAACTGCGCCATGTCGGTGACTGGACCGAATACCTGCACGTCATCGACGAGAAGATGGCGCAAGCGGTCGATCGGCTTGAGGCGGCGCTTGCCGAAGGTCGCATCATCTGAAGCGACAGGGACGCGATCGCCGGTCAGGTCGTGGTCAGTCCGGAGAGCCAGCTGAAGTGGACGTTGTAGCCCTCGCCGGAGAGCAGGCTGACGGTCTCGTAGAGCGGCAGACCCACGACGTTCGTATATGATCCGACGAGCTTGACCACGAAGGTCCCGGCGAGCCCCTGCACGGCATAGCCGCCGGCCTTGCCACGCCATTCGCCCGAGGCAAGATAACTCTCCAGTTCCTCGCGCGACAGGCGCTTAAAACGCACACGCGTCTCGACCAGCTTCTGGCGAACCTTCCCCGCCGGCGTGATCAGGCAAAGCCCGGTGTAGACTCGGTGCGATCGGCCGGACAGCAGCCGCAGGCAGTTGGACGCCTCGTCGAGCAGGTCCGCCTTGGGCAGGATGCGGCGCCCGACCGCCACGACCGTGTCGGCGGCGAGGATGTGTGCATCGCCTTCCCAGCCCGCCTCCTTCGAGAGCGAGGCCAGTGCCTTCTCGGCCTTCTCCTTCGAAAGCCGCTTGGCGAGCGATCGCGGATGCTCCGCCTTCTGCGGCGTCTCGTCGATGTCGGCGGGAAAGACCCTGTACGGTTCGATGCCCGCCTGCTGCAGGAGTTCGATCCGGCGGGGAGAGCCCGAGGCGAGCACCAGCTTCTGGAAAATGCTCATCGAAATCCTGTGGCGGGAAAGTTGCCTGCCAAAGCCGAAGGCTTATTTGAAACGGTAGGTGATCCGGCCCTTGGTGAGATCGTACGGCGTCATCTCGACCAGCACCTTGTCACCGGTCAGGACACGGATGCGGTTCTTGCGCATGCGTCCGGCGGTATGGGCAATGATCTCGTGTTCGTTTTCCAGCTTGACGCGAAACATCGCATTGGGCAGCAGTTCCGTGACAGTGCCCGGAAACTCGAGGACTTCTTCCTTCGGCATTCGATACCTTTTGTTGAATGATGTCTCCGGCGCGCGATCAGGCGGGGGCCGGATTTTGCGCGGAACCTATATGATTATGGTGCGGATGTGAACACTGCTTGTTCAGGTCCCGCCGGTGCCGTTCTCCAGGCCGAAACGCGACCTGAGCCTCTCCCTCAGGGCACGATATGCGGACATGATCTGGTCGCGCGTCCCCGTCGCGGTGGACGGGTCCGGCATCGGCCAATACTCGACTTCCGCCGAAACCGAGCGCGTCAGATCCAGTGCCGCATGATGAGCCTCCGGCGCGAGCGTCACGATCAGGTCGAAGTAGCCGTCCTCTAGGTCGTCCATCGTCCGCGGGCGGCGGTCGCCGATGGCGAGTCCGCTCTCGGCAAGCACGGCATCCACGAACGGATCGCGCTCTCCAGCCCGGACTCCCGCCGAGGCGACAAATATCCCGGCCGGCAGCATGCGTTTCGCCAGCGCCTCCGCCATCGGCGAGCGTATGGCATTCATGCCGCAGAGGAAGAGCACCGAATTCGGCGGCTTCCCGGAAGGCGTCCCCGGCGGCATGGATGAGGAAGGCGCGACACCGGCCAAGGCTCACCCGCGCCAGTGCAGCACGCAGGCCAGCGTAAAG
>CATMOC010000257.1 GCA_950071955.1 uncultured Mesorhizobium sp.
GGCGGTCTCCAGGACAGTCGACCGACGCTTGACGCCCTCGCTCACCGCTGCCCCGTGGACCCCGCCGTCCCGTTCGTGATCATGACCATCCGCGGCGCCACGAGGGACGAATTCGTCCGTCGGTGAAACTTCCGTGCCGGTGCCTCCGTATCTGCGAGCGCAAACCAAAACGGAGGTTATCCATGTATCGCATTCTTTCCACGGCCGCCGCGCTCGCGATCGCCGTCACCGCCGCCCATGCAATGTCGAACCCGGCAGTCATGGTCTCGGACCAGGACGTTTCCTCCGGCACGGTCAGCGCCGACAAGATCACCGCGGAAAACAATGGCTGGCTGGTGGTTCACCGCACCGATGCCGAGATGAAGCCGGGGCCGGTCGTCGGTTACGCTCCGCTCAAGGCCGGCGACAACATGGACGTCACGGCAATCCTCCAGGAGGAGGTGAAGTCCGGCGAGATGCTGATGTTGATGGTGCACGGCGAAACCGGCGGCATGAAGTCCGGCGTTTTCGAGTACACGCTCGGCGCCAAGGAAGACGGGCCTATCCGCGTCGACGACAAGCTCGTCATGACGGTCATCACCGCACGGTAACACGCGTGGCGCCGGTCGCGGCCGGATACGTCATGTGATATACGGCGTCGTCAAGAACGCCGGCGCCGGAAACGTCTCCCCAATGGCGTTTCCGGCCACTTTCACGGCCGCTTCGCTTCCAGCGCCGCGGTCGTCTTTTGGGCGGCGTGTCAGAAGAACGCCTGGATGCCCGTCTGTGCCCGTCCGAGGATCAGCGCGTGCACGTCGTGCGCACCTTCGTAGGTGTTGACCGTCTCCAGGTTCTGCGCGTGGCGCATCACGTGGTAGCCGATCTGGATGCCGTTGCCGCCGTGCATGTCGCGGGCCTGCCGCGCGATGTCGAGCGCCTTGCCGCAGTTGTTGCGCTTGACGATGGAGATCATCTCCGGGGCCATCTTGCCCTCGTCCATCAGGCGCCCGACGCGCAGCGAGCCCTGCAGGCCGAGCGCGATGTCGGTCTGCATGTCGGCGAGCTTCTTCTGGTAGAGCTGCGTGGCTGCGAGCGGCCTGCCGAACTGCTTGCGGTCGAGCCCGTACTGCCTTGCGCGGAACCAGCAGTCCTCCGCCGCGCCCAGCGCGCCCCAGGAGATGCCGTAGCGGGCGCGGTTGAGGCAGCCGAAAGGTCCCTTCAGGCCGGCGACATTGGGCAGCAACGCGTCCTCGCCGACCTCCACGTTCTCCATCCCCACCTCGCCGGTGATGGACGCGCGCAGCGATAGCTTGCCTCCGATCTTCGGCGCCGACAGCCCTTTCATTCCCTTCTCGAGCACGAAGCCGCGGATCTGGTTGTCGTGCGCCGCCGATTTTGCCCACACGACGAATACGTCTGCGATCGGCGCGTTGGAGATCCACATCTTCGAGCCGGAAATGCGATAGCCGCCACTGGTCTTTTCCGCCCGCGTCTTCATCCCGCCGGGGTCGGAACCGGCATCCGGCTCGGTCAGCCCGAAGCAGCCGATAAACTCGCCGCTGGCGAGCTTCGGCAGGTATTTCCTGCGCTGTTCCTCGGAGCCGTAGGCGTGGATCGGATACATGACCAGCGACGACTGGACGCTCATCATCGAGCGGTAGCCGCTGTCGACGCGTTCCACCTCGCGCGCGACCAGCCCGTAGGTGACGTAGCTCGCGCCGAGCCCGCCATATTCCTCTGGGATCGTCGTCCCGAGCAGGCCCGCCTCGCCCATCTCGCGGAAGATCGCCGGATCCGTGGTTTCGTTCATGTAGGCGTCCTCGACGCGCGGTGCGAGCTTGTCCGCGGCAAAGGCCGCTGCCGCATCGCGGATCATGCGCTCGTCTTCCGACAGCTGGTCCTCCAGGAGGAAGGGGTCGTTCCACACGAAACTTGCGGCCGTGGTCTTCGCGGGGCTCTGGATGTTCATGATGGTTTCCGCCGTTTTGTTCTTGTGCTGCGCCTTTCTAATGCCTTTCGCCACCGGATGGAAACCGGCAAAGATGGGTTCCGCAAGCCGCCAGACGGGCAAGCCGCTAATCCTTTTCTAACCACCCGGGAGATTTCCGGCCGATACAACCGATGGCATACCTGCCAGTTAACCCTCGGACTCTATTCTGACCCTGGGGAACGATACACGTTCGCAGGGGACCACGGCGCGCGATGTTCAGACTGCCGAGCTTCAGGGCCGGGACGGGCAAACCGGTCACGCTCATCACTTTCGCTTACTGGGCCGCACTTCTCATCATTGCGGCGATGCTGGCAGGGTCCTTCATGCTCCTGCAGCAGATGCTGGCGGCCCAGCAGCGCAACGAGCGTGTGATCGGCCTGGCCAGCGCGCAGCGCGCCCTGTCACAACGCGTTGTGTTCCTCGCGAACGCAGCCGATGCGGCACCCGCGATCCGTCAGACTCCGCTGGTCGAGGCGCTCAAGCAGGCGACAGCGGAATTCGAAGCCAACTACGACGAGTTGCTGGACCAGCTCGGCGCCGATCCCTTCTCCAAGGCCCGCAACGACCCCGCCTCGATCGACGGCGTGCTGTTTTCCGCACCCTATCATCTCGACTACTTCTCCGGCAGCCTGGCCGCGAACGGATGGCGCGTCGCGGCAGCCCTGGAAACGGAGTTGCAGCCGAACGCGGACATAATCGGATACCGTGCGGGCAAGGAGCGCGCGCGGCTCGACGACATCGTGGCGACTGCAACCATGGATGGCTACGCGGCGCTCGGCGAGCGGCTTTCCGCCGGCGGGCGCGAGCGTCTTTCGACCCTGCTCCAGCTGCACCGGATCCTCTTCGTAGCCACCCTGGCGGTGATGCTGCTCATTGCCGTCTTCATCTTCCGCCCGATGGCATCGATGATCGGCCGGCGCACCGATCAGCTCGTGGAGGCGCGCAATGCCATGGCCTACAACGCCATTCACGACGAACTGACCGGCCTCTACAACCGCTCGTTCCTGAAGTACCGCTTCGACAAGCTCATCGAAGACGCGGCCGCGCGCCGCGATAGCATGGCGGTCATCCAGTTCGATCTCGACCGCTTCAAGCAGATCAACGACACGCTCGGGCATGCGGCGGGCGATCATGTCCTCGCCGTCACCGCCAGACGCATGCGCAAGGCGAGCCGCAAGCAGGACATGCCGGTTCGTCTGGGCGGCGACGAATTCGTCCTGATCACCAACCGCCGCGACGACAACAGCGAGATCGCCGCTCTCACCGAAGGCATCCTGCGGGCGATTAACCGGCCGATCGACTATGAGGGAACGACGATCCATCCCGGCGCGAGTGCCGGCATTGCGGTCTATCCGCGGGACGGCGAGCGCGGCTTCGACCTTCTGATGCACGCCGATGTGGCGCTCTACTCGGCAAAGAAGTCGGGTGGCGGCACCTTTTCATTCTTCACCGACGATCTGCGGCGTGAAATCGCCGAGCGGGTCGATATCGAGCAGCAAATGGTCCTCGCCATCGCCAGCCAGGACTTCACCGTCTGCTTCCAGCCGCAGGTTTCCCTTTCCGACGGCAGGGTCACCGGTCTGGAAGCCCTCGTCCGCTGGTTGCCGCCCGACGGCAAATTCATCCCGCCCTCGGTCTTCGTGCCGATCGCGGAGAAGTGCGGGCTCATGCCGGCCATCGGGCGGATCATATTCAGGAAGGCCATCGCGGCCGCGGCAGCCTGGCATCGAGACGGGCTGGAATTCGGCCGCCTCGCGCTCAACGCATCCGGCAGCGAGCTTGCGCAGCCCGATTTCGCAAGCTTCCTGTTGAAGACCCTGAAGGCGGAAGGGCTCCCTGCGCGCCACCTGGCGCTCGAGATCGTCGAATCGGTGATGCTGGACGATGAGAAGACCGGCATCGCGGCTACGCTTCGCGCCGTACGGGCGGAAGGGATCACGCTCGAGCTCGACGATTTCGGCACCGGCTACGCCTCGTTGACCCATGTCGACCCGCGAGAAATCGACCGACTGAAGATCGATCGGCGTTTCGTGCACGACATCGACAGCAATTCGCACCATGCGCAGATCGTTCGCGCCGTGACCGAACTCGCGCGCGGGCTGGGCATCGGCATCATCGCCGAAGGCGCCGAGACCGACACCGAGCTTTCGCTGCTGGCGGGCATCGGCTGCGACGAGGTGCAGGGTTACGCCGTCTCCTTCCCGATGCCTCCCGACAACATGCGCGAATGGCTCACGACGCGCAAACCCAGGCACGCACGCCCCGTTGCGATCGAGGACACCATTCCTTCACACCACCAAGCCGCCTGACGCCGTCACGGCGCCCCACGGCGCCAACGCTTCTGGCAGCGTCCGAATCCGGCTAGAGTGGCCGGATGTCCATCCGTCAGCTTTCAGAAACCGTCATCAACCAGATCGCCGCCGGCGAGGTGATCGAGCGCCCCGCAAGCGTGGTGAAGGAACTGGTCGAGAATGCGCTCGACGCCGGCGCGACCCGTATCGAGATCGTCACGGCCGGCGGAGGGCTGAACCTCATCCGCGTGATCGACGACGGATCGGGCATTGCGGCGGACGACCTGCCGCTCGCCGTCGCGCGCCACTGCACCTCCAAGCTCTCAGACGACATCCACGACATCCGCTCGCTCGGCTTCCGCGGCGAGGCGCTGCCGTCCATCGGTTCGGTCGCGCGTCTCACCATCCGCTCGCGCACCGCCGACGCGGCCGAGGCGATGGAAATCGTCGTGGAGGGCGGACGCATCGCCGGTCCCCGCCCCGGCGCGGCCAATCCGGGAACGCAGGTCGAGGTGCGCGATCTCTTCTTCGCCACGCCCGCCCGGCTCAAGTTCATGAAGGGCGAGCGGGCGGAAAGCTCGGCCATCTCGGACGTGGTGAAGCGCGTCGCCGTCGCGTTCCCGACCGTGCGCTTCACGCTGACGGGCGCCGACCGCGTGCGGCTCGACCTTCCCGCGGAAGCCGACGACGAAGCCGGGCGCCTGCGCCGGCTGGCAAAGGTCTTGGGCGACGAGTTCCCGGAGAATGCGCTGGCGATCGACGCGCTGCGTGAAGGCGTGCGGCTGATCGGGCAGGTTTCGATCCCTTCCTTCACCCGCGCGAACAGCCTGCAGCAATATGCCTACGTCAACGGCCGCCCGGTCCGCGACCGGCAGATCGCCGCCGCGATACGCGCCGCCTATGCCGACGTCCTGCCGCGTGACCGCCATGCGCTTGCCGTCCTGTTCTTATCGCTGGACCCCGCGCTGGTCGACGTCAACGTCCATCCCGCCAAGGCCGACGTGCGTTTCCGCGATCCGGGGCTGGTGCGCGGCCTGGTCATCGGTTCGATCCGCGAGGCGCTGGCCAATGCGGGAATGCGTCCCGCCACCTCCGGTGCGGCGGGCATGCTGGCTGCCTTTCGGGCCGGCGGCGCCCCGCAGGGCCGCGCAGGGACGACCGGCTTCGACCGCTCCCGCGACGCCGCGCATCGCACCTGGGGCGCGGGCTCCTACGACATTGCGCGATCGCCGAGCCGGCCGCTTGCGAACGGCTTCGGCGAGTCGGCCCAGGCCATCTTCGACCACGCGGCACCTCCGAGCGCCGATGCGCGGGCCGACGTCATCGAAGCCCCGGCCGAACTGCGCCGCACCCCGCTCGGTGCCGCGCGCGCGCAGGTGCGCGAGAACTACATCGTCGCCCAGACCGAAGACTCACTCGTCATCGTCGACCAGCATGCCGCCCATGAACGCCTCGTCTACGAGGCGCTGAAGCAGGCGATCCATTCGCGGCCCCTTCCCGCGCAGATTCTCTTGCTGCCCGAGATCGTCGACCTGCCGGAGGAGGATGCAGAACGCCTCGCCTCGCATGCGGAGACGCTTGCCCGATTCGGTCTCGGGCTGGAGCGGTTCGGGCCGGGCGCGGTGGCGGTGCGCGAGACACCCGCCATGCTGGGCGAGACCAACGTCCAGGCGCTCGTGCGCGACCTCGCCGACGAGATCGCC
>CATMOC010000258.1 GCA_950071955.1 uncultured Mesorhizobium sp.
GAGCCGCAGCCGAAGGCGATCGCGAGGAAATAGGGCTCGGACAGCACGCGGCGCGCATCGGGAAGCTCGGCCGCGAGTTGCGAGGGCCGCCGCGGACGCCCCAGCCGCGGAGCGGCAAGCGCCGCGGCAAGCGTGCCCGCAAGGCCGGCGCTGAGCAGCCAGGGAACGACGCCCGCGTCGAAGCGCGCCAGCACCGCGCCGCCGACCAGATTGGCCGCAAGGAAGGAACCCGTTCCCCAGATGCGCAGGCGCGAATAATCGGCGCCGTAGCGGCGGACGCCCGAAAGCGCCAGCGAATCGGCCAGCGGCGAATGCGGGGACCACACCACCGACAGGATCAGCGAAACCGCGAGCACGAATGCCGGTCCGGCCGGCAGGAAGTAGCCGAGCGAAGCCACCAGGGATGCGGCGGCGAGACCGATGAGAACGTAGGCGCGTTCGGGCGCGCGGTCGGCGAGCGCAGTGATCGCGGGCGCGGCTATCAGGCGCACGAAAATCGGTGCCGACAGGATCAGACCGACCTGCCCGGCCGTGAAGCCGCGCTCCTCCAACCAGAGCGGAAAATAGGGCAGATGGATGCCCATCGGCACGAAGATCGCTGCGAAGAGGAGCGACATGCGCGCTTCGAATCGCGGCGGCTTGACCGATTGTTCGGGCGTCAGCGGAGGAAGGGACATGCGGGAGCGGTATTCCGGCCGTGTCCGGTGCGACGCGCCATGCGGTCCGGAACGGCCGTTTTTGATATCATCAAAGGGGGAAGCGGGAAATCTCCGCGCCGAGCCGGTCCCGCTCGTCCCGCCGGTTACAGACGAGTCCGCTATGCCGCGACGGCCGCCTCGCGGACCAGCGCGAGGGCAGGTTCGGAGGCAGGCTCAGGTTCGGCATGGACGACCTTGGCCCAGGTCAGGATCTCGAACGTGCCGTCCATGCGTTCGGCCACCGCGGTGCAGCTTTCCACCCAGTCACCGGTGTTGATGTATTCTACCCCCGCGATCGTCTCGATCGTCGCATGGTGGATGTGGCCGCAGATGATACCGTCGACGCCGGACCGGCGCGCTTCCTCCGCGACGACGTTCTGGAACGACCCGATGAAGTTGACCGCGCGCTTAACCTTGACCTTCGCCCACGAGGAGAACGACCAATAGGGCATGCCGAACATCCGCCGGAACAGCCCGATCGTGCGGTTGACCACGATTGCCGCGTCGTATGCCTTGTCGCCCAGATAGGCGAGCCAGCGTACGTTGTGGACGACGCTGTCGAACTGATCCCCATGGATCACCAGAAAGCGCCGGCCGTCGGCTGTCTCGTGCACGACCCGGTCGGCAACGACTATGCCGCCGAAATGAATGCCCTGGAAGCCGCGCAGGAACTCGTCGTGGTTGCCGGCGATATAGACGATCTCGGCGCCCTTGCGTGCCTTGCGGAGAAATTTCTGCACCACGTCGTTGTGCGCCTGCGGCCAGTGCCAGGAGCGCCGCAGCCGCCATCCGTCGACGATATCGCCGACGAGGAAGATCTTCTCCGCTTCGTGGTAGCGCAGGAAGTCGATCAGGAACTCGGCCTTGGCAGGCTTCGAGCCCAGATGCACGTCCGAAATGAAGAGGGTGCGGAAATTGCGGATCGGCTCGCTTTTCATCGGATGGCCCCGGCCTTTCTCTTGGGCCAAGCCAAGACACGATTCATGTCACAGCCTTATGACGGTTGTGGATTCGCACGCCTCCCGCTAGACCGTTTCGCGGAAACGGAAGGGAGGCGCGGCGATGGATCTCGGCATCAGGGGACGCAAGGCGATCGTGTGCGCGTCGAGCAAGGGGCTCGGACGCGCCTGCGCCATGGCGCTCGCCGAGGCAGGATGCGATGTCGTCGTCAACGGCCGCAACACCGAGGTGCTCGCGCGGACCGCGGCCGAGATCCGCGAGCGCTTCGGCGTCGGGGTCGAGGAGGTCGCGGCCGACGTCGCGACGCCGGAAGGCCAGAAGGCACTGCTCAACGCCTGTCCCTCGCCCGACATCCTCGTCAACAACAATGGCGGGCCACCGTTGAAGGACTTCCGCCAGCTCGACCGCGCGGCGATGCTGGACGGCGTGACCCAGAACATGGTCACGCCGATCGAACTCATCCAGGCGGTCATCGACGGCATGGCCGAGCGCGGCTTCGGCCGGATCGTCAACATCACCTCGCTCTCGGTCTATCAGCCGATTCCCGGTCTCGATCTCTCGTCCGGTGCACGGGCCGGCCTGACCGCCTTCCTCGCCGGGGTGGCGCGCACGGTGGCCGACAAGAACGTCACCATCAATAACATCCTGCCGGGGAAATTCGACACCGACCGCATCCGCAAGACCGTCGTCTTCGCCGCCGAGAAGGCCGGCATAAGCGTGGACGAACAGGCGGAGCGCACGGCGAACGAGATTCCGGCGCGCCGGCTCGGCCGTCCGGAGGAATTCGGTCACGCCTGCGCGTTCCTGTGTTCGCAGCATTCCGGCTTCATCACCGGGCAGAACCTCATCCTCGACGGCGGCCTGTTCAACAGCGCATTCTAAGCCATCGATCCGCTTCATCCGTCGCATTCATCGGGAGGGACAGAATTTGAAACTGGTGCGTTTTGGTGAACCGGGCGCCGAAAGGCCCGGAGTGATCGACGCCGATGGTGCCATCCGCGATGCGTCTGGCCTGGTCGACGACTACGGACCGGAGACGCTGTCGCCGGCGCTGATGGACAAGCTCGCGGCGATCGATCCCGCATCGCTGCCGAAGGCGCCGGAGGGGGTCCGCATCGGGTCGCCGGTCAGGCGGATCGGCCACTTCATCGCGATCGGCCTCAACTATGCCGACCATGCCGCCGAGACCGGGGCGGCGATCCCCAACGAGCCGATCGTGTTCTCCAAGGCGCCGAGCTGTCTTTGCGGCCCCAACGACGACGTCCTGATGCCGAAGGGCTCGCAGAAGCTTGACTGGGAGGTCGAACTCGCGGTCGTCATCGGCGAACGCTGCGACTACGTCACCGAGGAGGAGGCGCTGTCGAAGGTGTTCGGCTACGCGCTCTGCAACGACGTCTCCGAGCGCGCCTACCAGGCCGAGCGCGGCGGCCAGTGGATCAAGGGCAAGAGCGCGCCGACCTTCGGCCCCCTCGGCCCCTGGCTCGTCACGGCCGACGAGGTTGCCGACCCGCAGAACCTTTCCATGTTCCTCGACGTCAACGGCGAGCGCATGCAGACCGGCACCACGGCGACCATGATCTTCCCGGTCGCCGAGATCGTCTCCTACCTCTCCGAGTTCATGGTGCTCGAACCCGGTGACGTCATCACCACCGGCACGCCGCCCGGCGTCGGCCTCGGCAAGAAGCCGCCGAAATTCCTCAAGGTCGGCGACACCATGCACCTCGGCATCGACGGCCTCGGCGAACAGCGCCAGACGGTGGTGGGGCGCTGAAGGGCCTCAGAAGGCGCGTGGCGGCACGAACAGGCAGATTGTCCTGCCGTCGCTCTTGCCGGCGACCGAGCACCAGTGGAATTCGCCGTCGGGCGAATTCCGCACCCGTCGGTCGCTGTATGCGACCACTTCTCCGGTCGAGCCGATCACGTAGCCTTCCGGCCTCTCGCTGATCACCCGCGGCTCCACCGGCCGGCAGTCGAAGCCGGAGCAACAAGCGAACGGATAATCCCAGCCCGACGGCGCCTCATGGGCCCCGACATCACCGGCAATGCCCGAGGCGACCGCGGCAAGTGCGATTGCCCCAAGAAGTGGAGAACTTTTCGCCTGCCGGCTCGTGCGACGCATGAAGCGCCAACTGTGCGGATTTTCTGGAAGTTGATGCATGTTCGGCTCCGGGCTTAGCTATTCGCTTGCCCCTCCTCGAACATTTCCGGCCCGCTCGGGCGAGACGGCCCACGGTTCACGAGCCTTTGGTCCGGCTACCGACCGTCCCTGCCTTCGGCGATCTGCATCTTCCCGTGATTCGTCAGCCGGCGCAAGAGTCCCGCCGACGCCGATTCGCGCTCGCCTCAGCACTGCGAATACCCCCCGACATGCGACTGGCCACATCACGGTGCAGACACCTTCATGTCCGATCCTCTCATCACAAAATGAACCGAACTTCCGAGCAGGTTCCCGCCAGATCCATCTCTCCATTTATAAGCGGTGGCTTTATTGGTTGAGGAGGTATCGACGGCACCTTTCCGCTTTCGTATTCTTGCGCGCCAAGGGTTTCCGGAGGTCTTCATGAACGTCCATCCCGCAGCGGAGCCTTCCTGGAACGGCCTTGCCGAGAGCCGTCCGACGCTCGACAGCCGGGCCTATTTCGGCGCCGAGGAATACGCCCGCGATCTCCGGGACATATGGTACCGCAACTGGGTTCATGTCTGCCGGTCGAGCGAACTCGCGGAGCCGCGCGATTTCCGGCTCTTCCGGCTCGGCGACCAGGAAATCCTGCTCCTGCGCGGCGAGGACGGAGACCTTCGCGCCTTCCACAACACCTGCCGCCACCGCGGATCGGCGCTCCGGACGGAAGACAGCGGCCGTCTGAAGTCACGCCTGATCGTCTGCCCCTACCATGCGTGGTCCTATTCGCTCGACGGCGATCTGGTGCGTGTTCCCTCAAAATCCTGTCCGGCAGGGTTCGAGAAGGCCGATCATCCGCTCTACCGCGTGGCGGTCGCCGAATGGCGCGGCTTCGTCTTCGTCAACCTCGGCGCGGAACCGGGCGCTTCGATGGACGGGAGCTTCGACGTGGATCCGGGCGTGCTGGCGGACTGGCCACTCGAGGCGATGACCAGCGCGCATGTCTTCCGCAAGACGATGAACTGCAACTGGAAGATTTTCTGGGAAAACTACAACGAGTGCCTGCACTGCCCTGGCGTCCACCCGGAACTTTCCGCCCTCGTCCCGATCTACGGGCGCGGTCTCATGGACCGGCACGACGATCCCGAATGGGCGGCCCACGCGGACGATACCGCGCCGGAATTTTCCGGCACGCTACGACACGGCGCGGAAACCTGGTCGAGCGATGGCAGCGCCCACGGCCGCGCATTTCCGGAGCTCGGCGACCGCGAGCGCGCGGCGGGCCAGACCTACGTGACCCACCTGCCCTCGATCTTCGTCGTCGGTCATGTCGACTACGTCCGCGCGGTCAGCCTTCGGCCGCTGTCGCCGACGCAGACCGAACTGACGGCCGAATGGTTCTTCACGCCCGACACGCTGCCCCCAACCGCGGAGGAACTCGACAACATCGTGTCCTTCGGCCGACTGGTGCTCGAACAGGACGCAGCCATCTGCGAGGTCAACCAGCGCGGCCTCGCCTCCGGCCGCCACGAACGCGGGGTGCTGATGCCGGAGGAATACGAGATCGCGCGCTTCCACGATTGGGTGCGCGCGCAGAGCCGCTGACGTCGCGAAAGATCGTCGACGCGCGGCCGACACACAGCGGCAACCGGCGCGGCCTATCAAAGGGCCGTCACAGAGAGAAAATCATGCGTCTTTGCCTCGCCTTCCTCACCACTCTCGTACTTGCCGGCAGCGCATCGGCGGCGTGTTACGAACTCATCGGATGCACCGACGTGGACCGGTTCGCGAAAGCCGACCTGCGGCAATTGTCGTGCGAGAACCTGTGGTACGTGCGCAACGCGATATACGACGAGAACGGCTACTGCTTCAAAACTAGCCGCGCGCAGGCGCAGTTCGATAACGCGGACTGCTGGGTCAGGGACCAGGCGAAGGTGAAGCTGTCGGTCATCGAAAGCCAGAACGTCGGCAGCATCGCCCAGGTCGAACGGGAGCGCGGCTGCCCGAAATGACCTTCACATCCGCCGCGGCAGGTAGACGAACGTGACCACGCCGCACAGAAGCACGAAGACGCCGAGCGTGGCGAACACCGATCCCAGTCCGAAGAAGGCCAGCGCCACCGAATAAACCAGCGGCGGGAGGAGTTCCGAGAGGTCGAG
>CATMOC010000259.1 GCA_950071955.1 uncultured Mesorhizobium sp.
CCGGTTTCCTTCAGGCTCGTGTGCCTCTGCCGGACCCGCTCCTCGCTGCCGAACTTCGCCAGCATGTAGCTCCTGCGCTCGCGTCCCTCGGGCGGGATCGAAGGATCGAGCTGGTACGGTCGCCAGCGCACGTCGACCTCGACGCCGTCGACCATCTCCAGGGCGCGATCGAGGCGCTTCTGCCCGACGAAACACCAGGGGCAGACGACGTCGGAGATGATGTCCACGCTTACGCCGGTCCGGTTGTCCATGATCGCCTCCTTGCGGTCCGTGGCGTCAGTCCGGCTGGCGCCACCATGTCTGCAATTGATAGCCGTAGAGCGGCACCTTGTCAGGATGCGCGATCCGCTTCCAGCGCGCCAGCCATTGGTCGTCGCGATGATAGAGCGGAACGACATAGGCGCCGGAGAGAAGGGTACGGTCGAGAGCGCGCACCGCATCGACGAAGGCGCCGCGCTCGCGGGCTTTGAGCATCGCGTCGATCACGGAATCAACGGCCGGATCGGCCACGCCGGCGAAGTTCCATGTGCCGGGTGCATCCTTGGCGATGCTGCCCCAGCGGCCGACCTGCTCGACGCCGGGCGAGAGCGACGACGGATAGGCCGTCAGGATCATGTCGTAGTCGTAAGTGATCAGCCGCTGCTGGTATTGCGCGTCGTCGACGGACCGCAGCGTCACCGCGACGCCGAGGCTCGCGAGCGTGCGCTGCCAGGCGAGCGCGAGTTCCTCGCCGCCCCTGGCCTTCAGCATGATCTCGAATGAAAGCTGCTTGCCGTCCGGACCGATCATCTTGCGGTCCTTCATCTCGTATCCGGCCTTCTTAAGGGCCTCGAAGCCCTGTTTCAGGAATGCTCGGTCGCGGCCAGTGCCGTCCGACACCGGCGGCACCCATTCGCCAGCCATGATCTCGGGCGTGACGGCGTCGGGGAAGGGCGCCAGCAGCGCCTTCTCGGCTTCGCTCGCCGGGTGTCCGTAGGACGCGAGATCCGAGCCGTCGTAGTAGCTCTTGGTACGGGTATAGACGCCCGAAAACAGGTTCTGGTTTGCCCATTCGAAGTCGAAGAGCTGGGTGAGCGCCCGTCTGGTATCCTGGTTCTGGAACACGGTGCGCCGCGTGTTCATGACGAAGCCGTACATGCCGGACGGCAGCCCGCTGTCGAACGTCTCCTTCACCACGTCGCCGGAGGTGACGGCGGGAAAATCGTACTCCGAAGCCCAGCGTCCGCTGTTGTTCTCGATGTGGACGTCGATCAGGCCCTTCTTGAAGGCCTCGAACAATGCGTTCTCGTCGCGGAAATAGTTAATCCGGATCTCGTCGTAGTTGTCGAAGCCGCGCTTGGAAGGAATACCGCGCGCCCAGTAGTCGGGGTTGCGCTTCAGCACCACGCGCTCGCCCGGACGGACCTCGCTGACGGTGTAGGGGCCGCTGCCGATCATCGGTGTCAGGGTCGACTTGTCGAAAGTTTCCGCGTTCGTCGCGTGCTTGGGCAGGATCGGCATCAGCGCCAGGATGAGCGGCAGTTCCCGGTCGCCCTTCGCGAAGGTGAGGCGCACGCCATGCTCGCCGATCTTCTCCATTTTGGCGATCTTCTTGATCGTCGTGCCATAGCGCACATGCCCCTTGTCGCGCAGCAGTTCGAAGGTGAAGAGCACGTCCTCGGGCGTCACCGGCTCGCCGTCGGAGAATCGGGCACGCTCGTCCAGCGTGAATTCCACGAAGGTCCGCTCGTCATCCGTCTCGACCGACTTGGCGAGCAGGGGATACATCGTGAAGGGCTCGTCGTAGGAGCGCAGCATCATGCTGTCATAGACGTTGTAGCCGAACCTCAGGTCGAGGATCCCTTGTGCCGCGGACCCCTGAATGATGAACGGGTTGATGCTGTCGAAGGTGCCCTGGACGGCGTAGTTGATCGTTCCACCCTTCGGCGCCTCCGGGTCGGCATAGGTGAAATGCGCAAAATCCGGCGGGAGCGCCGGTTCACCGTGCATGGCGATGGCGTGGCTCGGCTCGGCTCCGGCTGCGATCGGGTTAAAGACGATCGCGCCGAGCGCGATGTGGAGGGCCAAAAGAAGTTTCTTCATTGCAAAAAGACGTCGGTTTCCGGATGATTCGGCGCAAGCCTATCATGGCCGGCCTGCAGGTCGCCCTTTTGGCTCGCGAAAGCGGCACAATTCCGGTCTGCGCACTGGATTCGCCGCAGTTGGCGGTGTAACACGCCGTCAGGCGAGAACATCGACCGTGGATCGGAGCCAGTCATCCTGTTGCCTCATTTGGCCAACATGGAGCGGTCAACCATTAAGGGCTCGGATTTCGAGAGGAAACGCAACCCATGCAAGTGAAAGCCAACAACATCGCGCGCAGTCTGGTCCTGGCCGCCGCCGGGACCGGCTTCGTGGCCGCCAGCGTGGTGCCAGTGAGCGCCCAGCAGCAGCCCCCGCAGCCGCCGCGCGGCTGGTTCAAGGCCTGTTCCAAGCAGGAAGACATCGACATCTGCAACGTCCAGAACGTCGTCCTGGCCGATTCCGGTCAGCTCATCACCGGCGTCAGCCTCATCGAGATCAAGGGCAAGGTGAACCGCAAGGTCTTTCAGGTGACCGTTCCGACCGGCCGCATGATGCAGCCGGGCATCGGCATGCAGGTGGACGGCGGCAAGGCGCAGAAGGTCGATTATGCCGTCTGCTTCCCCGACCGTTGCGTGGCCGAGGTTCCCTTGACCGACGCGCTCGTCGCCAGCTTCAAGAAGGGCACCGAACTCACGCTCACCTCCGTGAATTTCCAGAACCAGCCGAACCCGATCAAGGTTTCCCTGCAGGGCTTCACTGGTGCCTTCGATGGCGCGCCGCTTCAGCAGGCCGACATCGAGGACCGGCAGAAGAAGCTTCAGGATTTCGTCAGCAAGAACAACGAAGACTTCGCCAAGAAGCTCAAGGAAGAGCAGGACAAGGCCAAGGCGGCGGCCAACTGAGCCTTCCGCTTTCCCGTATGATCCGGATCATACGGGCTGCAGAACCGGTGCACTGAAGGCGAAGATTTCGATCGGCGCCTTTTTGCCCTTGACGGAAATAGGCGGCAGCACCCTTGCCGCCTTTTTCAGTTTATCGGGCAGGGCGTCCTGGACGTTGCGCGAGACGAGCGTCTGCGCCGGGTCCGCGGCCGAGCAGAGCCGCGCCGCCAGGTTCACGTGGTCGCCAAGCACCGTGAAGTCCTTTCGGTGGCTGCTACCCATGGCGCCCACGACCACTTCTCCGGAATTGATGCCGATCCCGATCTTGAGATCCGCGGCCGTGTCGTCGGCCATTGCGTCCATCGCCTTCATCATGTCGATGGCGCATTCCACCGCATGCTTGGACATCTTGGCGCCCGCGAATACCGCCATGATCTGGTCGCCGACGAACTTGTCGATGTCGCCGCCATGCGCCGTCACGATATCGGACAGCCTCTGGAAGTACTGGTTCAGAACGGTGACGACCTCTTCCGGCTCCCGGTTCTCCGAGAAGGCCGTGTAGCCGCGAATGTCGGCGAAGAGGATGGCGACGGTCCGGCGCTCCCCGCCGAGGGACACGGTCCTTTCGTCGCTCCCCTGGATCGCCTTCATCGTGCCGAGCGAGACGAATTTCTGCAGTTCGAAACGCTCGTTGAGCTGCACGATCATGTCGTTGAAGCGGTTTGCCAGATCGCCGATCTCGTCATGCGAGCGCACGTTCCGCACGCGGATGTCGAGATTGCCCTTGGCGATCTCGGACGCCGCTTCTCCGATCCGCAGGATCGGCCGCGAAATGCCCAGCGCGAACAGGGTGGCCCCGGCGAGCGCGGCGGCCAGCCCGATCGCCAGCCACTGCGCCAGGCTGCGGATCATGTCGGTCACGGGACGGTAGGCGTCCGCTTCCGCCTTCTCGGCCATGATCGCCCATGGGAATGCGCGTGCCACCGCGATTGCGCCGAGCGAGATGGTACCGTCGTCCAGTTCGAACGGTTCGACTGCGATCGTCGCGTTCTTCACCGAGAGCATGTCCTGCGCCTTCGCAAGCACGGTCGCGTGATCGTAGTCGCCCTGCGTGCTTGCGAACACGATGCGTCCCTCCCGGTCGACGACGCGGATCGACCCGGTCTTGGCGAAGGGATCGTTGATGACGACATTCTTCAACCGCGCCAGGTCGATGCGCGCGTAGAGCGTCGCGGCGCGGTTCTGGATGCCGTCCGGGATCGGCAGGGCAAGGGTGGCGAGCCAGTCCCCCGTCTCGGCGAGGTACGCCACCTGCGTTGCGGCGCGTGAGGCGGTCTCTTCGGGCAGCGTGTCCGCGTCCACGCGCAGGACGTCGAGCGGCGAGGAGAAATGCTGCTGCAGCTTCTTGAAGAAGCTTTCCTGGACCACCACGATCGGTCGCGGCAATCCCTCGACGTTCACCTGAAGTGACACGACGTCCGGAAGATCGGCGATGCCCTGCTTCAGCACGACGATCTTCTCGTCGAAGCCGAGCTTGTCGCCGCTCAGCGCGTTGCGGATCAGGTCGAGCGGCGTGAAGAGCGTGAACTCGAGAAAATCGTTGAACTCGTCGGTGACCTTGTTGACGGTCACGGCCAGCTGCTCGTTGGCGGCGCTCTTCAACTCGTCGCGGGCAACCCTGATCACCGACTGGCCGGCGACGATCAGCGGCAGCGCGGCGATGACCGCCGTGAAGATGAGCATTTTCGTCCTGAGATTGAGGCGCATGCTGCTCGTCCCGTCGGGGCTCCCCTCCCTTCACCGGGCAAGACTGGTCGAATCCGACCCTCTCCGGGCCACTCATGGCACAATGGAGCTCGGAATCAGCCCCCCGCCCGAGAAGCATCGGTCACTCTAGAGCATCTTGCCCCGGTTCGGAAAGCAGAGACGACTGCTGGCGCAGGCGCGCCCGGATCGTCACGGTGTCGGTGGCGACGCTGCAATCGAGGCCGTGCTCGTCGCTCGTCGTCAGTTCCGCGGTGACGGTGCCGGGCTCGGTGATTTCGACGCGCACCTTCTCGCCGTCGAGTTCGTACCCGTTTGACAGCGACCAGTAGTGGTCGAGGGCGTCCCCGTCGGGATCGCGCGACCCGCTCGCGTCGAGCACGTAGCTGTCGACCGCGCCGCCGACGTAGATGTCGCTGTCGGGCCCGGCATCTGCGACCGGCGGCGCGTTGACGAAGATGTCGACCGTCTCGATCACGGATGCGCAGGAGGACCCCGACCTGTCCGTCACCATCAGCCTGACCGGGTAGGTGCCGGGCGCCGAGAACGCGTGCGAGACCTTGTCTCCCACTGCCAGCTGGCCGTCGCCGAAGTCCCAGTCGTAGGTGGCGATCTCGCCGTCCGCGTCGAACGACCGGCTCGCGTCGAAGGAGACGACCGTCCCGGGGCAGGTCTTCCGCTCCGTGTCGACGATCGGCACCGGCGGACGGTTCACCTTCACGAGCCTGGCGATCGGGGTAAGCAGCATTTCGCCGGCGCGATCGAGCGGTCCGGTTACGCCGACCGAGTAGGTGCCGGGCTGGGCGAAGCTGTGTTCCGCCGTCTCGCCAAGAGCTTGCGAGCCGTCGCCGAAGCTCCACCGGAGCGCCTGGGGGTCGTCGACCGCCGGCAGGTTCGAAAGCGAGAAGCGAAGAGATTCGCCCGCGCAGGCCGCCTCGGCCGTGACGATCTGCGTGCGCGGCGCGTCCGCCACCTCCACCAGGAACTCGGCCGTGTTCTCGGCATTGACCAGCCCCGTGCCGTCGCTGACCGTGAGGCTCGCCCGGTAGCGCCCGGGTTCGCGCCAGATATGACGGACCTCGACGCCGGCTGCCGTGCCGCCGTCGCCAAAATCCCACCGGTATTCGGCGATGCCGCCGTCGGGATCGTGCGAACCGGCGGCCGAGAGTTCGAGCGGCTGGTCCACCTCGACCGCCCCGTTTCCGGCGACCACC
>CATMOC010000260.1 GCA_950071955.1 uncultured Mesorhizobium sp.
TTGACCGGCGCATCGCCCGTGTGCCCGCGCTCCGCGGCTACACCGTCGTCAACCTCTTCTACGAGGCGTCCACCCGCACCCGCGCCTCCTTTGAGCTCGCCGGCAAGATGCTCGGGGCGGACGTGGTCTCGCTCAGCGCCAGCACGTCCTCCGTCACCAAGGGCGAATCGTTGATCGATACCGTCCGCACCATGCGCGCCATGGGTGCCGGGGCGATCATCATCCGCCACCGCCGACAGTACGGCGGCGATCAGGTCCGCTTCGGGCGGCAGGGGGATGAACTCCTTGGCCCCGGCGCGGATGGTGGCGGCCGCATCATCCGGCCCCGCATCGACGCCACAGGCCACGACCGGCACATGAATGCGCTCGGCCTCGTTGGCGGCAATCAGGGCGGCGATGTCGATGTCGCCGGCCGGCTCGCCGAGGAGCGTGTTGCGCACAGCGCCGCCGGCTACGCGTGCTTCCTCGCCCCCCTCGTTCAGGAGTGCGAGCAGCTTTTGCAGCGAGGGATCGGCGAGCCATTCCGCGCGGCCGGCAATGGATAGCTCGCTCACGCGTAGAGTCTCTCGTAGAGGGTTCGCAGAATGCCCGCCGTCACGCCCCATATGTACCGCTCGCCGTGCGGCATGGTGTAGAAGAAGCGCTCCCGCTCCTGCCACATGCGGCTTTCGCGTCGGTGGTTCGCCGGGTCCATCAGGAAGCGAAGCGGTACTTCGAAGGCGTCGTCCACCTCGTCCTCATTGATCGTCAGCAGGAACCCGGGACGCACGGTCGCAAGCACCGGTGCGATGCGATAGCCGCTTCCGGTCAGGTAATCGGGCATGCGGCCGATGACCTCGATGAACGTGGCGTCGAGCCCGATCTCTTCCTCCGCCTCCCTCAGTGCCGCATGCTCCGGCGTCGCGTCCTCGGGATCGATACGACCGCCCGGAAAGGCGATCTGTCCGGAATGGCTGCGCAGCTTTTCAGTGCGCTTGGTGAGGAGCACCGTCGCCTCCTCACCCCGGTCGACCACCGGTACGAGCACCGCCGCGTCGCGCAGGCGGTCCCGCGCGATAAGGTCCTCGAACGACGGGTTAAAGAGATGGTCCCCGAGCTCGAGGGAGTGCGGCGCCTGTTCGCGCAGCGCGCGCTGCCTGAAGTCCGCGGCGGAATAGGCCGTCATTGACGCAGCGTCCATCGTCAGCGGCTCCGTCTTTCCAGTTCCGCCGCCGGCATGATCGGAAAAACCTCGCCCTTCGACCGGATTGCGAACATGGCGCGCCCGTCGATCTCGATTTCCTCGCCGTGGTCGACGAGTTCGTACATCACCGGCCGGGCGACCAGCGCCTCGAGCCGGCCCCGCACCAGAAGGTAGGGCTTCAGTCCGCCCGTCTCCTTCTCGTCGACGAAGCGGATGGGATGCTCCGGCCCCGCCTCGACCACGTCGCCGACATTGGTGCGGAAGGTCATGACCTGTCCCTCGCCTTCTCCGGAGACGTCGACCTCGACGGCGACGAACGGCGCGTCCTCGACCCGGATGCCGACCCGCTCCACCGGCGTGACCAGATAGGTCCTGCCGTCCTCGTCCTTGCGCATCACGGTGGAGAAGAGCTGCACCAGCGGCAGGCGGCCGATCGGCGTGCCCATGTAGAACCACGTCCCGTCGGCCTTGATCTCCATGTCCAGATCGCCGCAGAATTCCGGATTCCAACTCTCGACCGGGGGCAGACCCTTGCCAGCGCGGGAGGCGCGCGAGACCAGCGCCGCCAGGCCAGCGGCGTCACCGGCGCCACCGAGACCGCCGCCCTTGTGAATATCTTCCGTCATGGTCACGAAATAGTCACTCTCGTTGCGCTTGTCAGCCGCAGGGGCCGATTTAAGTTCAGCCTAGAGATACCGCAAAGGTGCGAATCGGAGGAACATGCTTCGGGCAACAGGTTCATAGGCCAGCAGAGGAATTGAGCGGCATGAGCGTGATGACGAATGAGCGGGCGGTCTCGGACAAGGAGATGATCGCCGATGCGGAAGCCGCGCTTGCCGATCTGTCCCGGGTCCGTGCCGGGGTTGGAAAGGTCATTTTCGGCCAGGAAAGCGTCGTCGAGCGTACCATGGTGGCGATCCTCGCCGGCGGACACGCGCTTCTGGTCGGTGTCCCGGGTCTCGCAAAGACCAAGCTGGTAGAGACGCTCGGTACGGTGCTCGGGCTCGATTCCCGCCGCATCCAGTTCACGCCCGACCTGATGCCGCCCGACATCCTGGGCTCCGAGGTGATGGAACAGGACGAGGCCGGCAAGCGCTTCTTCCGGTTCATTCCCGGGCCGATCTTCGCCCAGCTCCTGATGGCCGACGAGATTAACCGTGCGAGCCCGCGCACGCAGTCGGCGCTCCTGCAGTCGATGCAGGAATATCACGTGACGATCGCCGGTGCACGACACGACCTGCCCGCGCCGTTCCACGTTCTGGCCACGCAGAACCCCCTGGAGCAGGAGGGCACTTATCCCCTGCCCGAGGCGCAGCTCGACCGCTTCCTGATGCAGGTCGATATCCTCTATCCCGAAATCGAGGCCGAGCGGCGCATCCTCCTGGAGACGACGGGCGTACAGGACGGCCGGGCCGAGAACGTGCTTACGGCCGAACGCCTGCGGGCCATCCAGACGCTCATACGGCGCATGCCAGTGTCCGAGAGCGTCGTGGAAGCCATCCTGAATCTCGTGCGGTCCGCGCGCCCCGGCAACGGCAATTCCGATACCGACAAGCACGTCTCGTGGGGACCCGGTCCGCGCGCCAGCCAGGCGCTGACGCTCTGCGCCCGCGCACGTGCCCTCTATGACGGCCGCCTCGCGCCTTCGGTGGACGACGTCCACGCGCTCGCCGAGCCCGTGCTCCAGCACCGGATGGCCCTGACATTCGCCGCGCGCGCCGAAGGGATGAACGTTCGCGACGTGATAGCACGGCTGGTGAAAGCGGCCGGCTGATGGCACGCATCGGCGAGGCGGCGGCACCCGTAACGGCGCGTGACGCGCTGGCGCGTGGACGGCTGCGGGCTTCGCTCATTCCCGATCTTCTCGTCGAGGCGCGCCGCATCGCCAACACCGTGATCTCCGGCTGGCACGGCCGCCGCAAGAAGGGCGTCGGCGAGAATTTCTGGCAGTTCCGGCCGTATGTCGAAGGCGAGGCGATCGCGCGCATCGACTGGCGCCGCTCCGCCCGCGACGACCAGCATACCTATGTGCGCGACCGCGAATGGGAAGCGGCCCATACGGTCTGGCTGTGGGCTGACCCCTCCCCCTCCATGCTCTACAAGTCGGCGCAGGCTTCGGTCTCGAAGGAATCGCGCGCGCTCGTCCTTGTCCTGGCTCTCGCCGAACTGCTTTCCCGCAGCGGCGAGCGCATCGCATGGCCGGGCCTGTCGGATCCCTTCACGGCGCGCAACGGCGCTGAACGCCTCGCCGCCATCCTGGCTCAGGCAAACGACGTTCCCTCGCGACCCGAACTCCTCTCGGTGCGCCGTTTCTCCGACGTGGTGATCGCAAGCGACTTCCTCGATCCGGTCGAGGAAACGATGGAATGGCTCGACGTGCTTGCCCGCCACGGCGTGCGAGCACATCTGATCGAAGTGGCCGACCCCGCCGAGGAAACCTTTCCCTATGCCGGGCGCACCGAATTCGTCGATCCGGAGACGAGGCAGAAAGTCACAGCCGGCCGCGCCGAGACGTTCGGCGATGAGTATCGCCGGCTCTACCTCGCCCGCCGCGAGACACTGATTTCCTGGAGCACGCGGCTCGGCTGGAGCTACACTGTCAGCCATACGGACCGCCTTGCATCCGAGCTTCTGGTGCGCGTGCACATGGCGCTTTCGGGCAATGCCGGCCATATTGCGGGAGGGCGCGGATGAGCGTTCTTTCATTCGGCCAGCCGCTGGTGCTCCTCGGGCTTTTCGCGCTGCCGGTCATCTGGTGGCTCCTGCGCCTCACCCCGCCGAAGCCGCAGACCGAGGTCTTTCCGCCTCTGCGCATCCTGCTGCGGGTCATGCGCAAGGAGGAGACGCCGCATCAGAGCCCCTGGTGGCTGACGCTCCTGAGGCTCGCCATGGCGGCGCTTGTCATCTTCGCGCTCGCCGATCCTGTCTTCAATCCGCGCGAGCGGCTGGAAACCGGCGGCGAGGCGGTTGCGATTGTGGTGGACAATGGCTGGGCCTCCGCCTCGGACTGGGATTTGCGCGTCGCGACCGCCGAGCGGCTGATCGCCGATGCCTCCGACGCCGGTGCCCCCGTCGTGCTTGGCTTTACAGCCGAGAAGCCGAACGTCGAGATCGGCCCCTTCGATGCCGAAGAGGCGCGCAACCGCCTGAGGGCGGCTGCTCCGCATCCGGTACCCGTCGACCGCGCGGGCGTCTACGGCCGCGTGGCCGGCGTGCTCCAGACGGTTCCCGGCGCCACGGTGGCCGTCCTGTCCGACGGCCTCGCGACGCCCGGCGACGAGGCGGCCTTCTCGGCGCTGCTTGGCGAGAACGCGGGCAGCATGGTGTGGATCGAACCGGATCAGCTGCGCATGGCGGGCCTGACCGGCGTGGACAACCAGCCCGATTTCTTCGAAGTGACCGCCATCAGGCCGTCAGGCGACCCGACGCCGCGGCAGGTCACCGCCGGCGCATTCGACGACCGCGGCAGGCGCATCGCCGATACCGTGTTCTCCTTCGGGCCGGCCGAGACCTCGGCCACGGCGGAAATCCGCGTCCCCTTCGAACTGCGCAACGATTTCGCCTCCATCCGGATCGACGGGGAGAACCAGGCCGCCGCCGTTCGCGTGCTCGACGAGAGCTCCAAGCGCCGGCGCGTCGGGCTGATCTCCCAGGCGGAGGCAGACCAGGCGCAGCCGCTGCTTTCGCCGCTCTACTACATCCGCCGCGCGCTGCAGCCCTTCGCCGATCTGGTCGAGCCGGAGTCATCCGACCTTGCCGAGGCGATTCCGGCGATCCTGGAGCAGAAGCCGGCAATGATCGTCATGGCCGACGTCGGCACGTTGCCGGACATGGCGCGGGAGCGGCTGATCGAGTGGTTGAACGACGGCGGCACGCTTGTGCGCTTTGCCGGATCGAGGCTGGCGGCGGCCGAGAACGACGAGGAATTGTTGCCGGTGCGGCTGCGGCTCGGCGAGCGGTCCCTCGGCGGTTCGCTCTCCTGGACGGAGCCGCAGCCGGTTGCCGAGTTCCCGCCCAACGGACCCTTCTCTGACCTCTCGCCGCCGCGCGAGGTCGCGGTCATGCGCCAGGTTCTCGCCGAGCCGACCGTCGACCTCTTCGAACACACATGGGCGAGCCTTGCCGACGGGACGCCGCTGGTTACCGGCGCCCGGCGTGGCGAGGGCATGCTGGTTCTGTTCCATGTGACGCCGGAGGCGACGTGGTCGAACCTGCCGATCTCGGGCAGTTTCGTGGAGATGCTGCGCCGGGTCGTGCAGCTTTCCCGCAATCAGGGGGCGATCGAGGGCAGCGACCGGGCCGGAGGTCAGACGCTTCCGCCCTACCGCATGATCGCCGCCGATGGATCGCTGGTCCCGCCGGGTCCGGACGCGCAGCCGCTCCTGCTGGGCGGAGGCGAACGCCCCGTCACCATCGAGAACCCGCCCGGCCTCTATGGTACCGAGGAAGGCGTGATCGCCCGCAACCTTCTCGCCGCCGACGCCGCCTTTACGCCCATCGCGCGGCCGGAGACAAACCTTCCGGTCACCGAGGCGGTTTATGCGGCCGACGGATCCCGCGATCTCAAGGGTCCTCTGGTGGCGATCGCTCTCCTCCTGATGGCGCTGGACACGCTGGCGGTGTTCTGGATGGGCGGGCTGTTCTCGCGCGGCCGCCGCGGGACGGGGCAGGGCCTCGCCATGGTGCGCATGGGCTCGCCCGACAGCGGCGGACGCATCGCCT
>CATMOC010000261.1 GCA_950071955.1 uncultured Mesorhizobium sp.
GAAGTGACGCCCGGGAGCGTCTGCGACGTCGGCTGCGGGACGGGCGCCCTCATCAGGCGCATCCGCGACGCCAGAAGCGACTGCGATGCTTTCACGGGCGTCGACTTCGTGGTCGAGGATGCCGCCGCGATCGAGGGGGTGAACTACGTCGCAGCCAGGATCGAGGAACTGCCCTTTCCGGACCGGCACTTCGACACCGTGATCTGCACCCATGTCATCGAACACGTGCTGGAGTACCGCCAGGCGATCGCCGAACTGCGGCGCATCGCCGCCAGGCGGCTCATCATCGTAGTTCCGCGAGAGCGCGAATACCTCTACTCCTTCAATCCGCATTTCAACTTCTTCCCCTACGCGCACTCCTTCCTGCGTGCCGTCCATCCCGTGCCGGAAAACCATGTGTGCGAGCTGATCGGCCGCGACATCTACTACCGGGAAGACAGGCAGGGCGCCTGACGATGACGTATCCTCTGCCACTGGTGGCGGGACTGGTGCTGACGCCGCTGCTGATCTCCGTCGGGCAGATCCTGTTCAAACTGACCAGCGAGCGCACGGGCGGCGCGGACCTCTCCGGACTCGCGGCCATGCTGGTGGATCCGTTCCTGATCGCGGCGATCGCAATCTACGGCTTTGGCACCGTGGTGTGGATCTACGTCCTGAAAGCGGTCCCGCTGACGGTCGCCTATCCGTTCATGGCGTTGACCTTCTGCGCGGTGCCCCTGCTCGCCTGGGCGCTGCTCGGGGAGACGCTGTCGCTCCGCTACGGGCTCGGCGCGGGGCTGATCGTCGCCGGGCTGCTGGTCGTCAACACCTGATCGGCCGAGGCGTCCCGCCGCTCCCGCTGACGCGGCGGTTCAGCCGCGCGCGTCCTTCAGCGCCCGTGGCAGCTCTTCCTCGAAGATCGCGAGTTCCTCCTCCGGTCCGACGCTGACGCGGATGCAGCGGTCGAGCACGGGCGCCATCGGCTTGCGGATGAAGACGCCGCGCGAAAGCATTCCCTGCAACACCTTCAGTGCGAAGGCGCCGTCGCCGCCGCAATCGATCGTCACGAAGTTGGTGGCCGAGGCGAGCGGCGCCAGACCGTTGTCGCGGGCGATGCCGGCGATGCGTTCCCGCCCGGCCGCAACGCGCGAGACGACATGTCGGAGATGGTCCTGGTCGGCCAGCGCGGCCTCTCCCGCCACCTGCGCCATCCTGTTGATGCCGTAGTGGTTGCGGACTTTCTCGAAGCCGCGAATCACCTCCGCGTCGCCAAAGGCGTAGCCGCAGCGCAGGCCGGCGAGTCCGTAGGCCTTGGAAAAGGTGCGCAGGCGCACGAGGTTCGGGCGGGTGAGGTCGATGGCCGGTTGCGCCGAGACCGGTCCTGTCTCTCCATAAGCCTCGTCGAGCAGGATCAGCGTCGTCTCGGGAATCGCGGCCACGAAGGCCTCGACGTCCGCGGCCTGCCACCATGTGCCCATCGGGTTGTCCGGATTCGAGAGGTAGACCACACGTGCCCGTTCACGCCTCACGGCATCGGCGAGACCTTCGAGGTCCTCCCTGTCGTTCCGATAGGGGACGGTGACTAGCCGGGCGCCGAAGCCCGCCACGTGGAAGTTGAAGGTCGGATAGGCACCGAGCGAGGTGACCACCGCATCGCTCGGCCCGGCGTAGAGACGCACGGCGAGGCCCAATAGCCCGTCTATGCCTTCGCCGATCACAATGTTCTGCGCCGCGATGCCGAGATGTCGCGCCAGTGCCTCCTTGAGATCGAAATTGTCCGGATCGCAATATTTCCACATGTCGCCCGCTGCCCGCGCCATGGCGGCGATGACGGAGGGGGCGGGCCCGAACCCGCTCTCGTTGGCGCCGATGCGCGCGCGGAAGGCCGCGCCGCGCTGGCGCTCCTGGTGTTCCGGCCCGACGAAGGGAACCGTCGAGGGCAGGGCTTCCGCGAGACGGGTGAGGGGAGGGCGCTGCGGCATGGATGGGAAATCCGTGTGGTGTGGGCGGCTGGATGCTAGTCGGAGGGGCGGTCCGGAACGATCGTCGTCATGGGGGGCAGGCCGCTTCAGATCGCGCGGGCGATCTGGCCGAGGATGGCGATCTCGCGCCGCGTGGCGTCGTCGTTACTCGGTTCAGGTCGGGAGGAGAGCTTTACGAGCACCACGTCGCGCACCGGATCGATCCAGATCCACTGTTCGTGGATGCCGATGGCCGCGAGACTGCCGTGGTCGTCGCCGGTGGCGTACCAGCAGGAGCGGTAGTGGCCGTTCGGGAAGGACCCGTCCTCCCGCGCGAAGAGGTGGCGGTCGCCATTTGTGGCGATGTCGTCTATCCAGGAGCGCGGAACGACCTGGCGCCCGCCGGCCGCGCCGCCCCGCAGGACCATCTGGCCGAGCCGGGCGAGGTCGCGCGCAGTCGCACAGATGCCGCCCGCCGCGCGCGCGGTCCCCTCGCGGTCGACGGTCACGTAGGCCAAGCCCCGCGCACCCATAGGCTTCCACAGCTTCTCGGCGAGATAGGCGTGATACCGGCGGCCCGCGGCGCGCTCGATCACCAGCCCGAGCATGTCGGTCGCCGGCGACGCGTAGTGGTAGCGCTCGCCATGCCCGCAATCGTCTTTCGGCAGTGAGACGAGCACCTTCTCCAGCGTCTCGGCCTTGCCGGCATCGTGCTCGGGGTTCCAAAGCATGGCACGGCGATAGCGGTCGAAGTCACTCTGGCGGTCGAGATAGTTCTCCTCGAAGCGGAGGCTGACGGTCATGTCGAGGAGGTGCCTGACGCTGGCGCTGGCAAAGGCTCCGCCCTTGGGCATCGGAACGTAGTCCGTCACCGGTGCGGCGGGATCGAGCAGGCCTTCCTCCACGGCGATGCCGGCGAGAAGTCCGGCGACCGATTTGGAGACGGAGAAGATCAGATGCGGCGCGTCGGGGTCCGCATGCGGCGCATGCCACTCCGCCACCAGTCGCCCTTCGCGCATCGCGACGAAAGCGTCTCCATGGGATTGCCGCAGATGCTCCAGCGCCGTGATCGGCGCACCGCCTGGCAGTTCTAGTTGCATATCGAGCAGGCCGTCCTGGCCAGGGGACGCTTCGTCCTCGCCGCGCGGCATGCCGATCGGTGCGACCGGCACGAGTTCGCTCACGTTCTGGAAGGCCCAGCGGCTGTAGGGATGTTCGCGCCAGTTCGCCAGCCGTACGTCGCGGCGCGTGAACCCGTTGGTCATGTCGTTTCCCGGATAAGACAACGCGTCCTGCGTAGCCGCCACCATTCCGTCCGCCAACGAAAAAACCCGGCGGTTGCCCGCCGGGTTTCTCTTTTCAGCTAAGAAGCCGATCAGAAGTAACGCGTGAAGCGCAGGAAGCCGGAGACCGTGCCGTCCGGATCGAAACCAGCCGGAGTGGCCGGTACATTGAAGGTACCGACGTCGTCGTAGTGAAGCTCGGTGCGGATTTCGAAATTCTCGACTGGCACCCAGACGACCGACAGCTCAGCACCCCAAGCGTCGACACCCGACGAAGCATCAGTTGTCGCGTAGTAGAGGTCGTTGAACCACTGGAACGCGACAGATGCGCCCAACGTCGGCGTGAACTGGTGGTTATAAGAAGCCAGGATCGACCATTCAGCACCGCCATAGTAGCTTTCGCTGGTGGGGCCGAAAATAACCGAAGGACTTCCAACGTTGTAGGCGTGCGCGCCGTCAGCCCAATATCCTATGACGCGCAACGATGAGCCGGGTGCGCTAGGGACGTTGATCTGAGTGCCAAGCTGAACCGCCCAACCACCATCATTTAGTCCGAAGAGTGCTGCAGCACCGCCGAGAGTGGGGACGGAGCCATCGAAGCTCTCATCATAGGCAACCTTTGCCCACACCGCACCCCAGCCTTGTGATACGCCAATCTTGCCGACGACGTCGGGCATGTAGCCCTCACCGCTCAGCGTATCGTCTTCAAGCGACACAGCGGCGAAGAAACCGTTCGAGCCATTGAAGCGATAGCCGACAAGGTGACGCTGCTGGTAGCCGTAGTACATGCCACCCCAAGAGTGCGAACCCCAGTTCGAAGGGCCACCGTTACCGGAGTTTGCCCAGAACGATTCGGAGTAGCCCATCATCAGGCCGCCGAGCTGGATGAAGCCCTGGTCTACAGAGACAGGACCATCGACTTGCGTGCCCCAAGTCGCCTGCAGACGGATGAAGGCGCGCAGGGTGCCCCACTCGGTGTCCGAACGCGCATCGAAGTTGACTCGGGCGCGGGTCGACTTCAGCCAACCATCCCCGGTAGAACCGCCAATATAACCGGTCGTGTCGCCGCCAGTGATGGCTGAGGAGTCTTCGTCGTAGCCGTTGGCGCCGATCTGGTACCAGACGTAGCCCGAGATCTGCAGGCAGGTTTCCGTGCCCGGGATGTAGAAGAAGCCTGCACCGTAGGCGTCGCAGACGCGCACGTATTCAACAGGCTCCGGCTCCGGGATGACGATTGCATCGGCGGCTTTCGCGCCGGTCGCCGCGACCAGGACCGCGGCAGAGCCGAGAAGCAGGCTCTTGATGTTCATGGTTGACCTCCAGTCAAAGTTTCAAAGCAGGTTTGGGTTTTCTGGCTGGAGATCACGTCCCCGCCCCCATTCCCAATGTCGGAAAAAAGATGCACATCGGCGCCCCTTTCTTCGAGACCGACCATACTCGCGGCGCAGGCGGGTTCAACATCGAACATCTCGGTGGCGCCGTCTCGCCATTCCATTGCGCCGACTGTGTTGCAGAAAGGACACGAAAGCGGCAGTCGCCTTGGAGGACCGAGGGCAGCGGCGGTGGTTGTGACGTCTCGAAGGCGTTCGGCGATTCGAGTACGGCCGCTGGACACGGCGAATCCATGAAGGCTGAAAATAGAGGCCGGCAAACGTATAAAAAAAGACCCGGCGGTCGCCCGCCGGGTCTTCGGAGCAATCCACGCTCGTCGCGCGGTCGAAAATGTCCAGGCGCGTCTAGAAGAAGCGCGTGAAGCGGAGGAAACCCGACACGGTGCCGTCAGGATCGTAGGGAATACCCAACGAGCTTAGCTCGCCAACGTTGTCGTAATAGATTTCCGAACGAACCTCGAAATTTTCAATCGGCGTCCACACGAACGCCACTTCCGCCGCATGGCCCTCGACGCCGGACTTGATTTCGGTCAGCGGGAGGTAATAGTCGCTGAAATACTGGTAGCCGACCGAGGCGCCGAATGTGTCTGTGAATTGGTGATAGTACGACGCAATCACCGAGAATTCGGAAGCGCCGAAGCCTCCGACGACCGAAACCGGACTGATAACGCTATAGGCGTTGTCGCTGTCGGAATAGTAGCCGATCACACGCACCGACGAACCTTCAAAGCCGGGGATGTTGAACTGGACGCCTGCGGTGACGCCGAATCCGCTGTCGCCCAGATCGTCGACGGCGGAACGATCCTCGTCGAAGCCGGCCTTTGCCCAGACGGCACCCCAGCTCTGGTTGTAGCTCGCAGCGCCGACCACGTCGGGCATATAGCCGTCGCCATCGAGTGCATCGTCCTCGAGCGAGAGCGTCGCGGCGAAGCCCTGGTCGGACCCGAAGGAATAGGAGATCTGGTGACGCTGCTGGTCGCCGTAGCTCATGCTGCCCCAGGAATGCGAGCCGTAGGAGGCGACGCCGGCGCCGATTGAGTCATTCCACACGGATTCGGTGTAGCCCATCCGCAGGCCGCCGAGCTGGATGAAGGCCTGGTCGGCTACGACCGACCCGTCACTTGGCTCACCCCAGGTCGCCTGCAGGCGGATGAAGGCGCGCAGCGTGCCCCATTCCGTGTCGGATCGCGCATCGAACTCGACGCGCGCGCGGGTCGACTTGATCCAGCCCTCATCGTCCGGATACCCGCCCTAGGGCAGGAAATCCGGGCTGTCACCGCCATCG
>CATMOC010000262.1 GCA_950071955.1 uncultured Mesorhizobium sp.
TTCGAGAGTTTCAAGCAGCAGGTGGAACGCGCCGCGGTTCCGACCACCTAGGTTCCGCGGATCCTCGCCGGCCGGGCCGGATTCCCGGTTCCGTCGCGCGGACCGTCCATCGGCGCCAAGAGAGTTGCGCCGCTGCGGTTTCCCGCCTATCGTCGCCTACATTAGCGACCCGAGATGCAGGATGGTATTTATACCCGCTTGAAAATCGCCTCCTGCCCCGGTTTGCTACGCAGGTTGCCTGTGGCAGCGAATGACGTGCGCTTTGGGAGGAGCAATGTCGTCCGATCAGATCGATCCCGGCCATGAATCCCGCAGTGCACCGGGTGCACTGCGGAGCATGAACCGCGCATGAACGGCGACATCATCCTTGAAGCTTCCGGTCTGACAAAGGAATTCCGCGGTTTTGTGGCCGTCGCCGACGTTCGGCTGGCGGTCCGGCGCGGCTCGATCCACGCTCTCATCGGGCCCAATGGTGCGGGCAAGACGACCTGCTTCAACCTGCTGACCAAGTTCCTTCAGCCGACGCGCGGCACCATCCGCTACAAGGGACACGACATCACCGCGATGGCGCCCGCCGACATCGCGCGCCTCGGACTGGTGCGCTCGTTCCAGATATCGGCCGTGTTTCCCAACATGACGGCGCTGGAGAACGTCCGCATCGCGCTGCAGCGGCGGCGCGGCGACAGCTTCGACTTCTGGCGCTCCGAGAAGGTGCTTGCCCGCTTCGAATCCGACGCGCAGCGGTTGCTTGCCGACGTCGGTCTGACGGAATTCGCCGCCACGCGTGCCGCGGAGCTCCCCTACGGCCGCAAGCGCGCGCTGGAAATCGCCACCACGCTGGCGCTCGAGCCGGAAATGCTGCTGCTCGACGAGCCGATGGCCGGAATGACGCAGGAGGACATCGACCGGATCTCCAGCCTGATAAAGCGCGTGGCAGCCAACCGCACCGTGCTGATGGTCGAGCACAACCTGTCGGTCGTCGCCGACCTCTCGGACACGATCACGGTGCTGGCACGGGGGCAGGTCCTGGCGGAAGGCGACTACGAGACGGTTTCGAAGGACCCCCGGGTGATCGAAGCCTACATAGGGGCGGGCCATGATTGAGGCACTCGCGCCCGAGGGTTCCGCCGGCGTCACGGGAAAGCCCCTGCTGAAGGTGGCGGACCTCCATGGCTGGTATGGCGAGAGCCATGTGCTGCACGGGGTCGACCTCGAGGTCGCCGCCGGGGAGGTCGTGACGCTGCTCGGCCGCAACGGAGCCGGCAAGACGACGACCCTCAAGGCCGTCATGGGCATACTGCCGAAGCGGCGCGGCTCCATCGTCTTCGACGGACGGGAAACGATCTCGCTGCCTTCCCGGGCGATCGCGCGCGCCGGTATTGCCCTGTGCCCCGAGGAGCGGGCAATCTTCTCGTCGCTCTCGGTGGAGGAAAACCTGATGCTGCCGCCGCAGGTGCTGCCGGGCGGCCTGAGCAGGGAGCAGATCTTCGAGCTGTTCCCGAACCTGGCGGAGCGCCTCTCCAGCCAGGGGACGAAACTCTCGGGCGGCGAGCAGCAGATGCTGGCGATCGCGCGCATCCTGCGGACCGGGGCCAAGCTGCTTCTGCTCGACGAGCCGACGGAAGGGCTGGCGCCGGTCATCGTCCAGCATATCGGCCGCACGATCTCCCGCCTGAAGCAGGAGGGGTTCACGATCGTGCTGGTCGAACAGAATTTCCGGTTTGCCGCCTCGGTGGCCGACCGGCACTACGTCGTCGAACAGGGGCGGGTCGTCGACATGATTCACAACGACGAACTCGACGAAAACATCGACAAGCTGCACGCCTATCTGGGCGTGTGACGACGGAAAAGGCGCAACGCGCCGTCAATCGGAGGAGAAACAGCATGAAGAAGACCGGACTCATAGCGGCATCCATAGTGGGCTTGCTCATGGCGAGCGCCGCGCACGCGCAGACCAGCATCAAGATCGGCGTGCTCAACGATCGCTCGGGCATCTATTCCGACATCACCGGCGAAGGCTCCGCCATCGCCGCGCAGATGGCGGCCGAGGATTTCGGCACCGACAAGGGCATCACCGTCGAAGTGGTTTCCGCCGACCACCAGAACAAGCCGGACGTGGGCTCCAACATCGCCCGCCAATGGTACGACACCGAGAATGTCGACGTCATCGCTGACGTGCCGACCTCGTCGGTCGCGCTCGCCATCAACGACATCACCCGCGAGAAGAACAAGATCTTCCTGAACTCCGGAGCGGCCACGTCGGACCTGACCGGCTCGAAATGCTCGCCCAACACCGTGCACTGGACCTACGACACCTGGGCCCTGGCCAATGGAACGGGCAGCGCCATGGTCAATGCCGGCGGCAAGACCTGGTTCTTCCTCACTGCCGACTATGCCTTCGGCCATGCGCTCGAGCGCGACACCTCGGCCGTGGTCGTGGCCAATGGCGGCGAGGTGCTCGGCGTCGTCCGCACCCCCTTCCCGGGCACCGACTTCTCGTCCTTCCTGCTCCAGGCGCAGGCGTCTGGTGCCCAGGTCATCGGGCTGGCCAATGCTGGCGGCGACACGATCAACTCGATCAAGCAGGCATCGGAGTTCGGCATCACCCAGGGCGGCCAGGCGCTGGCCGGGCTGCTGATGTTCGTCAACGACGTGCATGCGCTGGGCCTCGACGTTGCGCAGGGCCTGGTGCTGACCGAGAGCTTCTACTGGGACTTGAATGACCAGACCCGCGAATGGTCGGCCCGCTTCGAGGAGAAGACCGGCAAGAAGCCTTCGATGATCCAGGCCGGCGTCTACGGCGCGGTTCTGCACTACCTCAAGGCCGTCGAGGCCGCCGGAACCAAGGACGCGGAAGCGGTCATGGCCAAGATGAAGGAAATGCCGACCGACGATCCGCTCTTCGGCAAAGGCGTGGTGCGTCAGGATGGACGCAAGGTCCACCCGATGTATCTCTTCCGCGTCAAGACGCCCGACCAGTCGAAGGGCGAGTGGGATCTCTACGAGACCGTCGCCACCATCCCCGCGGATAAGGCGTTCCGCCCGCTCGCCGATGGCGGCTGCGAACTGGCCAAGTAAACCGACCGACACCATGGCGGGTGCGCCGCTCCGGCGCGCCCGTTACCGCCTCGGCCTATTGCGGGAATGACGATGTTCGAACTGCTGGGAATTCCACCGCAGGCCCTGTTCGGGCAGCTGCTGCTCGGCCTCATCAACGGGTCGTTCTATGCCATCCTGTCGCTGGGACTCGCGATCATCTTCGGCCTCCTCAACATCATCAACTTCACGCACGGCGCGCAGTACATGATGGGCGCCTTCGCGGCCTGGATGCTGCTCAACTATCTCGGCATTCCCTACTGGGGAGCGCTGATCGTGGCGCCGATCGTCGTCGGCGCCGTCGGCATCGTGCTGGAGCGGCTCCTGATCTCGCGGCTCTACCACCTCGATCACCTTTACGGCCTCCTGCTCACCTTCGGACTGGCGCTCATCGCCACGGGAGTCTTCCGCAACTTCTACGGCATATCGGGCCTGCCCTACGGCATGCCCTCGCAGCTTTCCGGCGGCCAGAACCTCGGCTTCATGTTCATGCCCAACTATCGCGGCTGGGTCATCGTCGCCTCGCTCGTGGTCTGCTTCGCGACCTGGTTCATCATCGAGAGGACGCGGCTTGGCGCCTATCTGCGCGCCGCGACCGAGAACCCGACCATGGTCGGCGCCTTCGGCATCAACGTCCCGCGGCTGATCACGCTAACCTACGGGTTCGGCGTCGGACTGGCGGCCTTCGCGGGCGTGCTCGCCGCGCCCATCTACAACGTCAACCCCAACATGGGAGCCGACCTCATCATCGTCGTCTTCGCGGTGGTGGTGATCGGCGGCATGGGGTCGATCCTCGGCTCGATCGTGACCGGCTTCGGCCTCGGCCTCATAGAGGGCCTCACCCGCGTCTTCTATCCCGAGGGCTCCGCCGTGGTCATCTTCGTCATTATGGCCATCGTGCTCCTGGTAAAACCCGCCGGCCTGTTCGGGAGGACCGTCTGATGTCCGCCGTTTCCGAGGCGATCAACCTGCCGTCGGCCAATGCCAGCCACGAGATGGGCATGTCGGGGCTGCACAAGGCGATCTTCGCCGCACTGCTTGTGGCCGGCCTGATGGCGCCCTTCGTGCTCTATCCCGTCTTCGTCATGAAGGTGCTCTGTTTCGCGCTCTTCGCCTGCGCCTTCAACCTCCTGCTCGGCTTCGGCGGACTGCTCTCCTTCGGGCACGCGGCCTACTTCGGCGGCGCGGCCTATGCCTCGGCCCACGCCGCCAAGGTCTGGGGCTTCACGCCCGAACTCGCGATCCTCACCGGCACCCTTGGTGCGGCTCTGCTCGGGGCGGCGATCGGCACGCTCGCCATCCGCCGCCAGGGCATCTACTTCGCCATGGTTACGCTCGCCTTCGCGCAGATGGTGTTCTTCTTCTCCGTGCAGGCCCCGTTCACCGGAGGCGAGGACGGCATCCAGTCGGTGCCGCGCGGGCTGCTGTTCGGCTTCATCGACATGCGCCCGGACCTCAATCTCTACTTCCTCGTGCTCGGTGTCGTGTTCCTCGGGCTGCTCGCGATCTACCGTATCATCCACTCGCCCTTCGGCCAGGTGCTCAAGGGCATCCGCGACAATGAGGCCCGGATGACGTCGCTGGGCTACCGGGTCAATCGCTACAAGCTCGCGGTCTTCACGCTCTCCGCCGGCCTGTCGGGCCTTGCCGGCGCGACGAAGGCAATCGTGTTCCAGCTCGCATCGCTGACCGATGTCTACTGGACGATGTCGGGGGAGGTGGTTCTCATGACGCTGCTCGGCGGGATGGGAACCGTCTTCGGGCCGATCGTCGGCGCGACCGTGATCGTCTCGCTCCAGAACTACCTCGCCACCTTTGGCGACTGGGTCACCATCGTCCAGGGCGTCATCTTCGTGGTGGCGGTGCTGCTCTTCCGGGAGGGCATCGTGGGTGTGATCGCGAAGCTCATCCGCAAGCCGCTCTAGGACGGCGCGGCGAGGCACTCCGGAGCGGAAAATTCGCTGTCCTGCCTCGCGGCGTTGCGCTAGAAAAGGACCCTCGGCTTACCCAGGGTAAGCTCGGGAATACCTCTCGGTGGAAGGGCGGTCGCAATGCCTCCTCTGGCAAGGGTACGCCGGCGCACGGCGGTGGGCATGCTGGCTTCGCTGCCGCTCGCCTTTCTCCTGCCCCGCGCCATTGCACAAGGCGGCGCTCCGGATCTGATGACGCCGGTTTCGGCGCGATATGCGGGGCTCGCCTCCTACAGCGACAGTGGCACAGTCGAGACCAGTTACATATGGCCGGGTAATCCGCCGCTGGTCGAGAGGCACCGTTTCGAGACGGCGTTCCGCGCGCCGCGAAACTTCTTCTTCCGCTTCGACCAGGATCCGGCCGCCGGAGGCGATGCCTTCGTGATCTGGTGCGACGGGGGGCCTTTCCAGAGCTGGTGGAAGGCGACCGGCGTCCACGAGGTGCATGATGGCGGCCGGGGTGCCGTCGCCTTCTTCAACGGCGAATCGCCGACCAAGGGCGCGGCCAATCTCGTCGCTCCCCACGTCTTCCCGCAGGCGGGGCTCATCGGCACCACGTCCGGCCTGGTGGAACCCCGCGACGGCGGGCAGGACACGCTCGGCGGCCGTCCCTGCGTCAGGATCCTGGCCGACAGTCGCATCACCGGCGTGCAGACGGTCGAGCACAGGCCGATCACGCTCTGGGTCGACGAGGAGAGCGGCCTGATCGCCCGGGTTCTCGTCGAGGCGGAAGCGGGAAGCCCGGAAGGTTTCGTAGACACGCTGCTCTACGAGCTCGATCCCGTGGCCGACCCGGACCTCCCCGGCGAGCGCTTCGACTTCGCCC
>CATMOC010000263.1 GCA_950071955.1 uncultured Mesorhizobium sp.
GGCCGGGATGCTGCATCAGGAATTCGAGCAGGCGGAACTCGGTCGGTCCGAGCTTGATCTCGCTCTTCTTGCGGTAGACGCGATGCGATTCGCGATCGAGCACGATATCGCCGACCTTGAGCACGCTGGAGAGCACTTCCGGCTTTGCGCGGCGCAGCAGCGCGCGCACCCGCGCGATGAATTCCGGCGTGGAGAAGGGTTTCACCAGATAGTCGTCGGCGCCCGTCGAGAGGCCGCGCACGCGATCGCTCTCCTCGCCGCGGGCCGTCAGCATGATAATCGGCAGCCGTTCCGTCTCCGGCCGCATCCTGAGCCGCCTGCACAGTTCGATGCCCGAGATCGCCGGCACCATCCAGTCGAGGACGAGCAGGTCCGGCACGCTCTCCTGCAGCCGGATCTCGGCCTCGTCGCCGCGGGTGACGATCTCGACCTGATAGCCTTCGGCTTCGAGATTGTACTTTAGGAGGACGCAGAGCGGTTCCTCGTCCTCGACAACCATGACCTTTGCCGCAATCATGCCGCGTCTTCCTCAGGCACCTACGCCGGCTACCGCCGTTTCATCGATCTTTGGCCGCGCCATGGGCAATTGTTTGCCAGTCATCACGTAGTAGGCGTTCTCGGCGATGTTGGTGACGTGATCGCCAATTCGCTCGAGGTTCTTGGCGCAGAACAGGAGATGCGTACAGGCGGTGATGTTGCGCGGGTCTTCCATCATGTATGTCAGGAGCTCGCGGAAGATCGCAGTGTACTTGATGTCAATCTTCTCGTCCTCGACGCGTAGCGGGACGAGGGCTTCGGCCTCGCGCGCGACGTAGAGGTCGACCACCTTCTTGACCTGGTGATACACCAGTTCCGCCATGGTTTCGATCGAGTAGGAAAGGCTCGAGGGCGTCGATGTTAGCCCGACCGCGCCGACTCGCTTGGCGATGTTCTTGGCCAGGTCCCCGATGCGCTCGAGGTCGCCTGCCATACGGATGGCACTGACGACGGCACGAAGATCCTGCGCCATCGGCTGCCGGCGCGCGATCAGCGTGATCGCCTTGTCGTCGAGTTCGCGCTGCTTGGCGTCCATGATGGCATCGTCGGAGATGATGCGCTGGGCGAGTGCCGCGTCGGTCGAAAGCAGCGCCCGCGTGGCGTCGTCCACCATCGAGGCGGCGAGTTCGCCCATGTCGCAAAGGAGGCGATCGATGCTCTGAAGTTCCTCGTCGAAGGAGGCAACGGTGTGCTCGCCCATGGTCCTGTCCTCGTATCCTGGTGCCGGATCAGCCGAAGCGGCCGGTGATGTAGTCCTGGGTGCGCTTGTCGTCCGGGTTTGTGAACATCTTGTCCGTCGGTCCTTCCTCGACGAGGTAGCCGATGTGGAACATGGCGGTGCGCTGCGAGACGCGGGCCGCCTGTTGCATCGAGTGCGTGACGATCACGATCGTGTAGTTCTGGCGAAGCTCGTCGATCAGTTCCTCGACCTTGGCGGTGGCGATCGGATCGAGCGCCGAGCAGGGTTCGTCCATGAGGATCACCTCCGGCGAGACCGCGATGGCGCGGGCGATGCAGAGCCGCTGCTGTTGGCCGCCGGAGAGGCCGGTGCCCGGCTCCTGCAGCCTGTCCTTGACCTCGTTCCAGATCGCCGCCTTGCGGAGGCTGGACTCCACCACGGCGTCGAGTTCTGCCTTGTTCTTCGTCAGGCCATGGATGCGCGGACCGTAGGCGATGTTCTCGTAGATCGACTTCGGGAACGGGTTCGGCTTCTGGAACACCATGCCGACGCGGGCGCGCAATTCCACGACGTCGATCTTGGGGTCGTAGATGTCCTCGCCGTCGAGCGTGATCTTGCCGCCGACGCGGGCGATGTCGATCGTGTCGTTCATCCGGTTCAGGCAGCGCAGGAAGGTCGACTTGCCGCAGCCGGAGGGGCCGATCAGCGCCATCACCTGCTTTTCGGGAATGTTCAGGTCGACGTCGAACAGCGCCTGCTTTTCCCCGTAGTGCACGGTGACCTTCTCGCCCCGCATCTTGTACGTGGTGGCGGCGTCCGGGGTCATGAGCTTCTTCTCGACGGCAGCTTCGGTCAACATGTTCATGTCCTTCTACTCCATTACCAGCGGCGTTCGAAGCGCTGCCTCAGGAAGATGGCGATGCCGTTCATCACGATGAGGAACCCGAGCAGCACGAGAATGGCGGCGGAGGTTCGCGCCACGAAGCCGCGCTCGGGGCTGTCGGCCCAGATGTAGATCTGGGTCGGCAGGGCAGTCGAGGCCTCGAACACGCCGGCGGGCGGGCTGGTGATGAAGGCGTTCATGCCGATGAGCAGCAGCGGAGCGGTCTCGCCCAGCGCCTGTGCGAGACCGATAATCGTTCCGGTCATGATGGACGGCATCGACAGCGGCAGGATGTGATGGAAAATCGCCTCGTGCTTCGAGGCTCCGATCCCCAATGCCGCTTCCCTGATTGCGGAAGGCACAGACGTCAGCGCTGCGCGGGTGACGATAATGATCGTTGGCAACGTCATCAGCGCAAGGACCATGCCGCCAACCAGAGGGGCAGAGCGCGGCAATCCGAACCAGCCCAGGAACACGGCGAGGCCCAACAGGCCGAACACGACCGACGGAACGGCAGCGAGATTGTTGATATTGATCTCGATCAGATCGGTGACGCGGTTCTTCGGCGCGAACTCCTCCAGATAGATCGCCGCGGCGATTCCCGCCGGAAACGAGATCAGGAAACATACCAGGAGAAGCCAGAAGGACCCGGAGATGGCGCCGGCAAGGCCTGCGAGTTCCGGGAACCGGCTGTCGGAATTGAAGAACAGGCCCCAGTTGATCGGCCGCGAGATCGCTCCGTTACGTTCGAGCGCTTGGTAGAAGGCGATCTGCCGGTCGCTCACGCGGCGCTGGCTTTCCGGAAGATCGGTGTTCACGAGACCTTTGGCCAGCTGATCGAACGGGTCCGACAGCGGGACCATAAAGGTCGCTCTCCCGTCGAGCAGCGACGGTTCGGCCATGATGCGGTCCCGGATGAGGAACGGAGCCGAAGACGTGAACATGGAGAAGTAGTCGCGCTCGTCCGACCGCGAGAGTTCACCGATGTCGTCGCGCACAGCATCCCGAAAGACGTTGCGCCAGTTCGAATCCATCAAGTTTTCGCGGTCGAGTTCGGCCGAACTGAAATCGATCTCGATGGTCACCATCGACTGCCTGAAGGCATTGGAGCCGGTATAGACCAGGGTACCGACGAGAACCGCGAGGAATCCGAGCGCGAAAGCGATCGCAATCATGCCGTAGATCTGCAGCCGCCGGCCGGCTGCGTAGCGCGCCTTGCCCCGCGCCGCCATGACGTCGGATTTCCAGGCAACAGCCCCGCCGGATCCAGTCGAGGCGCCGTCAGAAAGAGCCATCAGTACTTCTCCCGGTATTTGCGCACCGTACGCAAGGCGATCAGGTTCAGGCCCAGGGTGATGATGAACAGCATGAGCCCGAGCGCGAACGCCGCGAGCGTCTTCGGGTTGTCGAACTCGCTGTCGCCGATCAACAGGGTCACGATCTGGACGGTCACCGTCGTGACGGAATCGAAGGGGTTGAGCGTCAGCTTGGCGATCAATCCCGCAGCCATGACGACGATCATCGTTTCGCCGACGGCCCGGCTGAGCGCGAGCAGCACGCCGCCGACGATGCCGGGCAGCGCCGCCGGCAGGAGCACCTTGCGGATGGTCTCGCCCTTGGTGGCTCCGAGCGCGTAGGAACCGTCGCGCATGGCGCGAGGCACCGCGGCAAATGCGTCGTCGGACAGGGACGATATGAAGGGGATCAGCATCACGCCCATGACGCCGCCGGCAGCAAGCGCGCTGTTGGGTGCGGCATCGATTCCGATGGCGAGGCCGAGGCTGCGGACGGCCGGGGCAACCGTCAGGACAGCGAAGAAGCCGTAGACGATGGTGGGAATGCCGGCGAGGATCTCAAGCAGCGGTTTGACGACGGCTCGGAAGCGTTCACCGGCGTATTCGGTGAGATAGACGGCCGAAAGGATGCCAGTAGGTACGGCGACCGCCATGGCAAGGGCCGAAATGACGAAGGTGCCGAAGAGCACTGGGATCATGCCGAAGGCGCCCTGCCCTGCGACCTGATCCGCCCGAATCGCGATCTGCGGCTCCCAGCGCAACCCGAACAGGAACTCGGTGACGGGGACGCGGGCGAAGAACTGAAGTGCCTCGTAAACGAGCGACGCTACGATGCCGGCCGTGGTCAGAATCGCGACCAGAGACGAGAACATCATGAACCAGGTGACGGAGCGCTCGACGCTGTGACGCGCCCGGAACCGATGCTCGATGGCGCGGAAACCGAAATAAGCCCCAAGCGCGACGAGGGCGGCGACGAGTGCCACCATGGCCCAGGTCGCGAGGGATTCCAGCGAGCGGAGATGGTCGACCGCGGCCAGCACCTCGGGCGATGGTTCCTTGAAGATATTGCCGGAAGCGACCTGGCGGATCTCACTTACCAGAAGGTCCTGTTGCGGACCGGAGAGCTGATCGGATCCGGGAAAGGAAGCGATAACGAGGGCATCGATGACGCTGTTCTGGAACAGAAGCCAAAGCAGGATGAAGACGAAAGCCGGCACGCCGGTCCAGATGGCCGCGTTGAGGCCGTGATAGATCGGACGAGAATGCGATTTCGCTCCGCCCGCGGCGTCGCGCTTGTTGCGGGCGCGCCAGATGCCGACAAATGCGGAAGCAAGCGCGGCAAGCGCCATCAGCCCGATCAGATAGCCCGCCATCACGTCCCCCGTAGGACTGCCTTACTCGTCGATGAAAGCCGGCCGCCCCGTTTCGAGGCGGCCGGGAGTATCGGTTTCGATCAGGAGCCGAGCTTCTTGGCGTCGGCGACGGCCTTCTGCACTTCCATGAGCTTCTCTTCCGAGAGCGGGGTCAGGCCGCGCTCCGGCAGGTAGCCGTCAGCACCCAGGGCCCCCTCGGAGACGTACTCCTCGAGGAACTCGTTCATGCCGGGGATCACGTCGCGGTGAGCGTTCTTCACATAGAAGAAGATCGGACGGGCCACGGGATAGGAGAAGTCGGCGATGGTTTCGAAAGTCGGCTCGACGCCGGCAACCTTCACAGCCTTCAGCTTGTCCGAGTTCTCGTAGAGGAACGAGTAGCCGAAGATGCCGACGGAGTTCGGATCCGCCTCGAGGCGCTGAACGATCAGGTTGTCGTTCTCGCCGGCTTCGACGAAGGGGCCGTCCTGACGCATGCGCGAGCAGACCTCGTCCCACTTGTCCGCATCCGACTTCTTCAGTTCGGCCATGCCCGGCAGGTCCTTGCAGCCGTCATGCATAACGAGTTCGACGAAGGCGTCGCGGGTGCCGGACGTGGGCGGGGGGCCGAAGGCGATGATGTCGAAGTCGGGGAGCGAGGGGTCGATGTCCGACCACTTCTTGTTCGGATTGGCGACGAAGCCGCCATTGCCGTCCGGAAGCTCGGCGGCGAGCGCCTTGAAGATCTGCTCCTCGGTCAGGTCCATGTCGGGCGCGCTGCTCGCATGGGCGATCGAGAGGCCGTCATAGCCGATGAGGGCTTCGGTGATGTCGTCGACGCCGTTGGCGGCGCAGAGTTCGACTTCCGACGACTTGATGGCGCGGGAAGCGCCGGTGATGTCGGCGAAGTCGGGGCCGATGCCGCCGCAGAACGCCTTGAAGCCGCCACCGGTGCCGGTCGATTCGATCACCGGCGACTTGGAGCCGCTGGTCTTGGCGAACTGTTCGGCCACGGCGGTGGCGAAGGGATAGACGGTGGAGGAGCCGACCGCGCGAATCTGGTCGCGGGTGCCGCCGGCGCCGCTCGACTGGTCTCCGCAGGCGGCGAGGCTGAGGACGCCCGTG
>CATMOC010000264.1 GCA_950071955.1 uncultured Mesorhizobium sp.
GCCCTTTCCGGGTCCCGACCTGCCGGGCGTCGATCTCGTGCTGCCGGACATCCGCTTCATCGTCGAGGAAAAGAAGAACCTTCGCGGGATAGTCATCACGCATGCGCACGAGGACCACTACGGCGCATTGCTCGAACTGTGGCCGCTACTTGGCGTGCCGGTCTGGATGACGCCGTTCGCGGCCGGACTGCTGGAAGCCAAGCGGGCGTCCGAGCCCGGCCTGAAACCGAAGATCCCGGTCGAAATCTACAGGGCCGGAGACCGCTTCTCCGTCGGCCCTTTCGACATCGAGGCCGTGGCGGTCTCGCATTCGATCCCCGAACCGGTGTCGCTGGCGATGACGACTCCGCTCGGAACCATCATCCACACCGGCGACTGGAAGATCGATCCCGAGCCCGAGATCGGTCCCATGACGGACGAGGCCCGCTTCCGGGCTCTCGGTACTGCCGGGGTGATCGCGCTGATCTGCGATTCGACCAACGCCATGCGCGAGGGCGAATCGCCCTCGGAGCAGGCGGTGGGGCAGGGCCTGCGCCAGGTGATCGAAGCCGCCCCGGGCCGGGTCGCCATCACTACGTTCTCTTCGAACGTCGGCCGTATTCGCTCGGTGGTGGAAGCCGCGCGCGATGCCGGCCGGCAGGTCCTCGTGCTCGGCCGATCGCTGAAACGCGTGATCGACGTCGCCACCGAGCTCGGCTACCTGGAAGGCCTGCCGCCGTTCATCTCGGAGGAGGAATACGGCTTCATCCCGCGCGAGAACGTCGTCGTCCTGTGCACCGGCAGCCAGGGCGAGCCGCGCGCCGCGCTGGCCAAGCTCGCCCGCGACGAGATGAAGAACCTCGCGCTCTCGGCGGGCGACACGGTCGTATTTTCCTCGCGCACCATCCCCGGCAACGAGAAGGCGATCCTGGAGATCAAGAACGGGCTGATCGAACAGGGCATCCGCATCATCGAGGACGGCGAGGCGCTGGTCCACGTGTCGGGCCATCCCAGGCGCAGCGAACTGAAGAAGATGTACGAATGGGTGCGGCCGCAGGTCCTGGTGCCGGTGCACGGCGAGGCGGCGCATCTCGTCGCACAGGGGTCGCTGGGGGCCATGTCCGGCATTCCGCAGGTGGTGCAGGCCCGCAACGGCGACGTGGTGAAGCTGGCGCCGGGCGAGGCGGGCGTCGTCGACCAGGTGCCGTACGGCCGTATCTTCAAGGACGGACTGATCGTCGGCGGCGAGGACGCGGTCGGCGTGCGCGACAGGCGCAAGCTCTCCTATGTCGGCCATGTCGCGGTGAACGTCGTCCTCGACGAGAAATACGAAATGGCGGGCGACCCCGACCTGGTCGCCATCGGTCTCCCGCAAGTCGACCGCAACGGCGAGGATTTCGAGGATCTGATGCTTGATGCGGCGATCGGCGCGATTGAAAGCATACCGCGCGCCAGGCGAAAGGATCTGGACCTTGTACTGGAAGCGGTGCGTCGCTCGGTGCGCAACGCGGCGAACCAGGCCTGGGGCAAGAAGCCCATCGTCACGGTCTTCGTCACGCGCTGAGGAACAGCGCCGCCGTCTCGGAGGAAGAAGTATGCTCGGCCGTCTCAACCATGTCGCCATCGCCGTCCCAGACCTTGCCGCGGCGAGCGCCATCTATCGCGACACGCTCGGCGCGACGGTGACCGATCCCCAAGCGCTGGCGGAACATGGCGTCACGGTGGTCTTCATCGAGCTCGGCAACACCAAGGTGGAGCTTCTCGAACCGCTCGGGGAGGGATCGCCCATCGCCGCCTTCCTCGCCAAGAACCCGGGCGGCGGCATGCATCACGTCTGCTACGAGGTAGACGACATCATCGAGGCCCGCGACCGCCTGAAGTCATCGGGCGCCCGCGTGCTCGGCGACGGCGAGCCGAAGACCGGCGCGCACGGCAAGCCGGTGCTTTTCCTGCATCCGAAGGATTTTGCCGGAACGCTGGTCGAACTGGAACAGGTCTGATTCGTGACCTGGATCTCCTATCTCGCGCTCTTCTTCATCATCTGGTGGCTCGTGCTTTTCGCGACCCTGCCGTTCGGCCTGCGCACGCAGGACGACGAGGATGACGTGACGCTCGGCACCACCTCCAGCGCGCCGCGTGGGCCGCATGTGCGGCGCGCCATGCTGCGCACGACGGTCGTAACACTCATCATCAGCGGGCTGCTCTGGTACGTGACGAACCAGCTCGGATGGAGCTTCGACGACATCCCCCACTTCGTGCCGGACTTCAACTGAGCGGCTTCTCGCGCTGGCTGAATTCCCGGCCGCAATGGATTGATTGCACAAAAAAAATGCAAGGCCGAAGCCTTGCAATTGTAACGCGTCCGATCCGTTTCCGGTGTCCGGCGGCAGCGAGTGACCGCGCCTGGATCGCATCCTCCCAAGACTTTGACCGCGTAGGGAAAACGGATTGCTCTTCCGTCCTCTCGTTTATGGCCGAACACTAGACCAAGGGTCACTGAATTGTCACGGGTTTTTTTGCTTCGCGAGCTTCAATGATGTGCTGCACTGCACAATGATAAGGCAGCCGATGTTTAATGTTATACCACTGAACTATGTTGCTCCCAGCCGGCGGATCGGGTTCCCAACATGCCACGAAATAGCTATGAAGCGCGTGCAATGAGACCGGCGCCGGACCCATCGATTCTGCGGTCTCTTCATCCCTTTCGACGGAAACCTTCATGCGGCTGTCGCGCTATTTCCTGCCTATCCTGAAAGAAAATCCCCGCGAGGCGGAAATCGTGTCGCACCGCCTGATGCTGCGGGCGGGCATGGTGAGGCAGCAGGCGGCGGGCAGCTTCTCCTGGCTGCCGCTCGGCAAGCGCGTGCTCGACAAGGTCTGCCGCATCATCCGCGAGGAGCAGGACAGGGCCGGGGCGCTGGAAATCATGATGCCGACGATCCAGTCGGCCGAACTCTGGCGCGAAAGCGGCCGTTACGACGCCTACGGCCCAGAGATGCTGCGGCTTCAGGACCGGCACGAGCGCGACATGCTCTACGGCCCCACGAACGAGGAGATGGTGACCGACATCTTCCGCAGCTACGTGCGATCCTACAAGGACCTGCCGCTCAATCTCTACCACATCCAGTGGAAGTTCCGCGACGAGGTGCGGCCGCGCTTCGGCGTCATGCGCGGGCGTGAGTTCCTGATGAAGGACGCTTATTCCTTCGATCTCGATTTCGAGGGCGCCAAGGCCGCTTACAACCGGATGTTCGTGTCGTACCTTCGCACCTTCACCCGGATGGGCCTGCAGGCGATCCCGATGCGGGCCGATACGGGACCCATCGGCGGCGACCTGAGCCACGAGTTCATCATCCTGGCCGAGACGGGCGAGAGCCAAGTCTACTGTCATCGAGATTTCCTCTCCCTGCCGGTTCCCGGCGCCGACACGAACTTCGGCGACGACACCGAAATCGGCGGCATCGTGAAGGCGTGGACGACGCCCTACGCGGCGACCGACGAGATGCACGAGGAGGACGTCTGGTCCGGAATCGCGGAGGGGGACCGTCTGTCGGCGCGCGGCATCGAGGTCGGCCACATTTTCCACTTCGGCCAGAAGTATTCCAAGCCCATGGGCGCCAGCGTGACCGGGCCGGACGGCAAGGAGCACATCGTGTCGATGGGCTCCTACGGCATCGGTCCGAGCCGGCTTATTGCGGCGATCATCGAGGCATTCCATGACGAGAACGGCATCGTCTGGCCCGAGAGCGTGGCGCCTTTCGACCTCGCGCTGATAAACATGAAGCCGGGCGACGCCGAATGCGACCGCGTCTGCGAGGAACTCTACGCGCAACTCTCGGCGGCGGGCAAGGACGTGCTCTACGACGACACCGACCAGCGCGCCGGCGGCAAGTTCGCCACGGCGGACCTTATAGGCCTTCCCTGGCAGGTGATCGTCGGCCCGCGCGGCGTGGCCGCCGGCGAGATCGAGATCAAGAACCGCAGGAGCGGCGAACGCGAGACGGTCGCGATAGCCGAGGCCGCCACGAAGCTCGGCGTCCGCTGATGGCGCAAGCCGCAGCAACGCCGCGCGGAGCCGGCCCCTTCTCCGTTTTCGAGCGGATGGTGGCGTGGCGCTACCTGCGCTCGCGCCGCAAGGAAGCGTTCATTTCCGTGATCGCGTCGATTTCCTTCGTCGGCATCATGCTCGGCGTCGCGACGCTGATCATCGTCATGGCCGTGATGAACGGCTTCAGGGCCGAACTCCTGACCCGCATCCTAGGTGTGAACGGGCACCTGATCCTGCAGCCGATGGACCGGCCGCTCGACGACTATGTCGAGGTGGCGGCGCGGCTGAACGGCGTGGGAGGCGTGCGCTATGCCATTCCCCTGGTCGAAGGACAGGTGCTTGCTTCCGGCAACGTCGGAGGCGGCACCGGCGCGCTGGTGCGCGGCATCCGCGAGGAAGACCTGAACAAGGTCGAACTGGTCGCCGACAACATCCGGCAAGGCACGCTCGACGGCTTCGAGGCAGGAGAGGGCGTCGCGGTCGGCGTTCGCATGGCCGAGACGCTCGGGCTGGCGCTCGGCGACCGCGTCACGCTGACGTCACCTGAAGGAGACGTCACGCCTTTCGGCATGACCGCCCGCCAGAAGGCCTATCCGGTCACTGCCATCTTCCAGGTCGGCATGTCCGAATACGACGCCTCGATCATCTTCATGGCGCTGCCGGAAGCGCAGCTCTACTTCAATTCGGAAGGCGCGGCACAGTCGATCGAGATCTTCGTCGACGATCCGGATGCCATCGACGACATCAAGCCGCTGATAGAGACCGCTGCGCAACGCCCCTTCTTCATGGTCGACTGGCGCCAGCGGAACCACACGTTCTTCTCCGCGCTCGAGGTGGAGCGCAACGTGATGTTCATGATCCTGACGCTGATCGTGCTCGTCGCCGCGCTCAACATCATTTCCGGTCTCTTCATGCTGGTGAAGGACAAGGGCCGCGACATCGCCATTCTGCGGACGATGGGCGCGACGCGCGGATCCGTCATGCGCATCTTCGTCATGACGGGTGCTGCGATCGGTGTGGTGGGAACGCTTGCCGGAGTCCTCCTCGGCATCGTGGTGTGCCTCAACGTCGAATCGATCCGCCAGTTCTTCTCCTGGCTCTCCGGCACCACACTGTTCAACCCGGAACTCTATTTTCTGAGTCAGCTCCCCGCAAAGATGGAAGTAAGCGAGACGGTTTCCGTGGTCCTGATGGCGCTCGTGCTGTCGTTCCTCGCGACGCTGTTTCCGGCATGGCGCGCGGCGCGCCTCGATCCCGTGGAAGCCCTGAGGTACGAATGATGGCCGAGGACGCGGCACTCGCGCTGGTCGGCGTCAGCAGGCGCTACCACGAGGGGACGAAACCGCTCGTCATTCTGGACGGGGCGGACTTCACCCTGCACCGCGGCGAGATGGTGGCGCTCGTCGCCCCCTCGGGAGCGGGAAAATCGACGCTGCTGCACACAGCGGGCTTGCTGGAGCGACCAGACGCCGGCGAGGTGATCGTGAACGGAAAGTCCTGCGGCCGCCTCTCCGACGACGACCGCACCGCCATCCGCCGCAACGAGGTCGGCTTCGTCTATCAGTTTCACCATCTCCTTCCGGAGTTCTCGGCGCTCGAGAACGTCGTCATTCCGCAACTCGTGCGGGGGCTTTCGCCGAAGGAAGCGCAGGACCGAGCCATGCAGCTGCTCGACTACATGAAGATCGGCAACCGGGCCGAACACCGCCCGGGAGAACTTTCGGGCGGCGAACAGCAGCGCGTTGCGATCGCGCGCGCGGTGGCGAACGCGCCGCTCGTCCTTCTCGCCGACGAGCCGACCGGCAACCTCGACCCGGCGACGAGCGCGGGCATCATGACCCT
>CATMOC010000265.1 GCA_950071955.1 uncultured Mesorhizobium sp.
GCAGGACGGCCGGCATCACGCCGGCCGCCGGTGAAGCGTCTGGGGCGGGTGTTCAGGCGGCGTCGCGAACCTTTTCGATGCGGGACCGGATGGCATCGATCATGGATTCGCGGATGGTGTTCTCGCCGTGGTCCTGGCGCATGTGCTCGACCGCACGGCGCATGACCTCGGCCTCTTCCTCGTGGCGGGTGTGCCAGTCGCACCCCGGAACGAGGGTGCCGCAGTAATATTGTTTCATGACTTTCCTCCTCGGTTTCTCGAGTTTCTTATGGGCGGCACCACCATAACATGAGGTCGGCGGTTTTGTTGCCCGGGGCCGATCACGATTTCACCCGGTCGCGGTCCGTCTACGGCCACTTCACCATCGGCGGCATGGAGGACAGGATCGAGTTCACGTTGCCGCCCGTCTTGAGCCCGAAGGTCGTGCCCCGGTCGTATAGCAGGTTGTACTCGACGTAGCGGCCGCGCCGTACCAGTTGCTCGTCGCGTTCGGCCTCTGTCCATTCCTTGTCGAAGTTGCGCCGCACGAGTTCGGGATAGATCTCGGCGAAACTCGTGCCCACGTCCTGCGTGAAGGCAAAATCGGCATTCCAGCCGCCCTTTTCGGCGGGAGAGTGGAGCCAGTCGTAGAAGATGCCGCCGATGCCGCGCGCCTCGTTGCGGTGCGGCAGGAAGAAGTAGTCGTCGCACCAGCGCTTGTATTTGTCGTAGTCGGCGACGCGAGGGTTTCGATCGCAGGCCGCCTTCATCGCCGCGTGAAAGTCCACCGTGTCGCGATCCTCCTGCGTGCGGCGGCGGTCGAGCACCGGGGTCAGATCCGCGCCGCCGCCGAACCACTGGCGTGCCGTCACCACCATGCGGGTGTTCATGTGAACGGCCGGCACGTGCGGGTTCCAAGGGTGCGCGATCAGCGAGATGCCCGAGGCCCAGAACGTCGGGTTCTCCTCACCGCCGGGCATCTGCTTGCGGAATTCGGGCGAAAACTCGCCGTGGACCAGCGAAGTGTGCACGCCGGCCTTCTCGAAGACGCGGCCGTGCAGCATCGACATGGTCCCGCCGCCGCCCTCGCCCTCCTCGCGCAGCCAGGGCGTGCGTTCGAAGCGTCCCGGCGTCCGGTCGGAAAGTGGGCCTGCGACCTCGTCCTCCAGCCGTTCGAACAGGCCGCAGATGCGGTCGCGCAGTTCCTCGAACCAGGCCCTCGCGGCCACCTTCTTGGCTTCCAGGTCCGGCGGCATGTCGGCCGGGATCTCGGGGCGTTCCATTCGCGTCTCCGGTTGCAGCATCTCGCGTCGGCGCGGACATAGTCCCGGAGGCACCGTCCTCGCAACCCGTGGCGCGCGAATCGGCCAAGCCACAGAATCGACTCGCAATTTCGCCGAGCCGGCCATAGATTTCCATCTGGAAGCGAGGAGAGGTTCTGTGCGTACACCGCCAAGACCGCCGCTCGACGGGCTCAAGAAGCGGCTCGACCGTCACCGCAGGGAAGGCGCCCGCCTGCCGCGGGACGGCTTCATCCGCGAGACCTACGCCCTGCCGCGCACCGACGCGCGCGAAAAGGCGCGCGAATGGTTCGACCGCTGGCCCAAGCAGGCCTACTGGACGGCCATCGAAAGCTGGTGCGAGCGCCCCGAGGACGTCATCGAGTTCACGATGAGAAGGCTGCCGACGGCGGATTGACCTGCCTCACCGCTTCCCCCGCTGCCATCGCGACTGACATCGCCAGATTGAGGCTTCTGCCGCCGCCGGGCATCGGGATGAGAAGGCGTTCGTCGGCAGCCGCATGCACGTGGTCGGAAACGCCGGCCGACTCCCGGCCGAAGAGCAGGATGTCGCCTGGCCGGTAGTCGAAGCGCGTATAGGGCAAGGCGGCCTTGGTCGAAAACAGCAGCAACCGCCGCCCTTCCGCGCCTCGCCACGCCTCGAAGGCTTCCCAGTCGTCGTGGCGGATCAGCGCCGCCATCTCAAGATAGTCCATGCCTGCGCGCTTCAACGTCCGGTCCGACATGTCGAAGCCGGCCGGTCCGATCACGTCGATGGCGATGCCGAGGCAGGCGCCAAGGCGGAGGATCGCGCCGGTGTTGCCCGCGATGTCGGGCTGATAGAGCGCGATACGGATGCCGTCTTTCACGTCCACGATCCATTCCGTTGCGGAAGGGCAACACTTTTGGGGTGCCCGCCGCCCGTAGAATTGCAGCGGTAGCCAAGCCGCACGAATTGGTCTATGGGCTCATCCATCGTCAACCCCGAACCATGGAGGCAGGAATGGACATCATGTTGTTTGCATCTTCTTTCTGCCTGCGCGACAGGCGCCCGCTCTGACGGCGGCTTCGGAACGACGAACCTTCCCATAGACGGTTTTTTCATCGCCCGAATCCCTGCCGGAACACAGCTTCCGAACGCGAGAGAGTCCAGCGATGACGAAAAAACCTCCCTTGGGGCACAAAGCCCCTTCCGAACCGATTGCCACCGCTCCGGCGGGTAGCGTCGCTCACGCCCCCTTCGCGAAAGATCTGACGCCAGCTCTTGCCGCCGGGCTGTCAGCAGCCTTCAGGGCCGCTCTTGGCGGGGCTGGTCATCCAAACCATCTTGCTAACGGGAAGGGCGGCCCCACGAAGCCCGGCGCCGCAGTGGCGAAGGACTCGCGCGCGACTTCCAGACCAGCGGCCACCGGTCCGGTCCGAACCGGACCGCGGATAGGCCACAAGTGAGAAAGACGAGAGAAAAGACGATGTTCCGCTGGTTCGAAAGCCGTCTCGACCCGTTTCCCCCGGAGGAACCGCTGGAGCCGCCGAAGACGCTGGTCGCGTTCTGCCTGCACTACACGAAGGGATCGTGGCAGTGGCTGGCGCCCTCGGCGATCCTCATGGCACTGATCGCCATTACCGAAGTCTGGATGTTCTCGTTCGTCGGCAACATCGTCGACTGGCTGTCGGAACGGGATCGCGCAACCTTCCTCGAACAGGAAGGGATGAAGCTCGCCGGCATGGCGCTGATCGTGCTCGTCGCGCTGCCGCTGATGGTCTGGTTCCACTCTCTGCTGAACCAGCAGGTGCTCATGGGCAACTATCCCATGCGCATCCGCTGGCAGGTGCACCGCTACCTGCTCAAGCAGTCGATGACCTTCTATCAGGACGAGTTCGCCGGTCGTATCGCCACGAAGCTGATGCAGACGGCGCTCGCCGTGCGCGAATGCGTGATCAAGCTGATCGACGTGATGAATTACGTCATCGTCTACTTCACCGGCGTGCTCATCATCGTCGGTTCGGCCGACCTGAGGCTTGCCGCGCCCATCCTGGGATGGCTTATCGGCTACGTCCTCCTGATGCGCTATTTCGTTCCGCGCCTGGGCGAAGTGGCCGAAAGGCAGGCCGACGCCCGTTCCCTCATGACCGGCCGCGTCGTGGACAGCTACACCAACATCCAGACGGTGAAGCTGTTCTCGCATGCCCGCCGCGAGGCCGGGTATGCGCGGGAGGGCATGAAGGGCTTCCTCGACACCGTCTACGGCCAGATGCGGCTGGTGACCGGCCTCTACGGAATGCTCTACCTCCTGAACTCGCTCTGCCTGTTCCTTGTGGGGACGCTGGGCATCTGGCTCTGGCTTCAGGAGGCGGTGTCGATCGGCGCGGTGGCGGTGTCGCTGGCGCTCGTGCTTCGCCTCTGGGGCATGTCGCAATGGATCATGTGGGAGCTTTCGGCGCTGTTCGAGAACATCGGCACCGTGCAGGACGGCATCAACTCGATCTCGCTGCCGCGACTGGTGGAAGACCGGCACCAGGCGAAGGAACTTGTCGTCAAGCGCGGCGAGATCGTCTTCGACGGGGTCCGCTTCCACTACGGCAAGAAGAAGGGCGTCATTGAGGAACTCTCGCTGACCATTCGGCCGGGCGAGAAGGTCGGCGTAGTCGGCCGCTCGGGCGCCGGCAAGTCCACGCTGGTGAACCTGCTCCTGCGTTTCTACGACATCGAGAGCGGCCGCGTCCTGATTGATGGACAGGATATCTCGGAGGTTACGCAGGACAGCCTCAGGGCTAACATCGGCATGGTTACGCAGGACACCTCGCTGCTGCACCGCTCGGTGCGCGAGAACATCCTCTATGGCCGGCCGGACGCGACCGAGGAGATGATGCTGGAGGCCGCGCGCAAGGCCGAGACGCTAGACTTCGTCGCGACGCTCACCGATCCCAAGGGCCGAAAGGGCTTCGACGCCCATGTCGGCGAGCGCGGGGTGAAACTTTCGGGCGGACAGCGCCAAAGAATCGCCATAGCGCGCGTGATGCTGAAGGACGCGCCGATCCTCATCCTCGACGAGGCCACGTCGGCGCTCGATTCCGAGGTCGAGGCGGCCATCCAGGAAAACCTCTACCGGCTGATGGAGGGCAAGACGGTCATCGCCATCGCGCACCGGCTGTCCACCATCGCTGCGATGGACCGGCTCATCGTCATGGACAAGGGCGAGGTGATCGAAGAGGGCACGCACGAGGAACTGATCGCGCACAACGGGCTTTACGCCCAGTTGTGGGAGCGGCAGTCGGGGGGTTTCCTCGATCTCGAGACGGCAGAAGCGGCGGAATAGAAAAGGGGTGGCTGCCCGGACTGCGGGGGGCGGCCACCGGTTGGGCTGGCAACGGACAATGGCAATCACCAACGACGACGACACGGAAAATCGCCGCCTGCGCGACCGGCTCTGGAGCCGGGTGGAGGGCGTCGTCGATCCCTTTCACGACACTGACCGGGACGTGCTCCCCAAGGACGCCTGGCGGTTCATCCTCTATTTCGCCCGTCAGGCGAAGGGACCGTTCATCCTTCTCCTCATCATGGGCGGCCTGGTGGGCACGGTCGATGCGGGGCTATACTGGGCAATCGGCTGGCTGATCGACCTGCTCGACCAGTCTGATCCGGCAACACTCTTTGCCGACCACTGGCCCGAACTCGCCGGACTGCTCGTGCTCGTGCTGGTGGTGCGCGCGGCCGTGATGATCGGGTCGGCGGTCGTCGAGCAGCAGATCATCGTCCCCGGCTTTTTCGCCCTGGTGCGATGGCAGGCCTTCCGGCGCGTCATCGAGCAACCTTACGAGTTCTACCAGAACGACTTTGCCGGCCGCATCGCGCAGAAGATCATGCAGGGCGGCGAGGCGGTCGGCGATTTCATCGTCTCCGTGCTTCAGTCGGTCTGGTCCTTCCTGACCTTCCTGTTCCTGGCGACGACGCTGCTCGCGGCCCTCAATCCACTGATGGGCGTGGTGCTGGCGGTCTGGTGCGGCGGCTATGCGCTGATCATCCGCTACCTCCTGCCGGAACTCCGGAAGGCCGGCCGCGCCACCGCCGACCAGCGCTCCATCTTCAGCGGCCGCCTGGTCGATTCCTTCACCAACATCGTCGCGGTGAAACTGTTCGACAGCGGCCGGCGCGAGCACGCCTTCGTGCGCGAAGGGCTGGAAAACTTCTATCGGGCGGTCACGCGGCTGACCCGCAACATCACCACCGTGCGTTCCTGCGTCGCCATCCTCAACGGCCTGATGATGGCATCGATCGCGGCGATCGCGGTGACGAGTTGGACCCGGGGCGAGATATCGACGGGCGCCATCGCCGCCGCGCTGGGACTGGTGTTCAGGCTCAACAACATGTCGAGCTGGATGATGTTCAACATCAACGGCCTCATCCGCTCCTATGCCACGGTGCAGGACGCCACCGGGACGATCTCCGTCGAACCGGCCATCCGCGACGTGCCGGGCGCGGTCGCGGCGCCGACCGCGGCGCTGCACTTCACGCCCGCCCTCACCCAGGCGCTGGACGAGGCCGGGGTGGGACAGGAGACGCTGACGCTGCATGTCGGCGCGGGCACC
>CATMOC010000266.1 GCA_950071955.1 uncultured Mesorhizobium sp.
GCGCGGCCGGATCGGGGCGCGGGCGCTCCATGATCTCGCCGGAATGCGTGCCGACGTGGACGAAGCCGACCACCTTCTCGTGCGGCGCGAGCCCGAGGATCGCGCGGCCCTCCTCGAGGCCGGAGTACCAGTTGGTGATGAGGTTCGCGCCGTAGCCGAGCGCATTGGCGGCGACGATCAGGTTCATGGCGGCCATGCCGCCCGACAGGAACATCTCCCATTCCGGTATTTTCGGGTTCTCCTTCGGCGAGGAGACGACGCCGATCACCAGCGGCGCGCGGGAAAAGCGCGTACGCTCCTGGTCGCGGCGGGCGTCCGACAGCGGTCCTTCCCGCCTCTCGGCCAGTTCCGCCAGCTTCTCCCCGATCGCGTGGCGCGCGTCGCCGCGATAGAGGATGAAGCGCCAGGGCGCCAGCCGCCCGTGATCGGGCACCCGGCTGGCGATCCGGATCATGGTCGCGATGTCGTCCTCGCCCGGCCCCGGCTCCGAAAGCTCGTGGATGGGCGCGGACTTGCGGGCGAGCATGAAATCGATGATGGATGCGTTCAAAATGTCTGATCCTGAAAATCGGGAGAACACGGGAAGCCACGGCGCGAGCCGCCGTTCCGGCAGCCTTGAAATTGCCATTGCATTGGGCTTGATGGCAAGTCGATGTCAGAGGGGCCGATGTCAGAGAGAAAATACAGTCTGTTCATCCGTCGCGCCATATTCGCCCTGCTCGTTTTCGCGCCGTTTCACGCAGCGGCGCAAGACAAGGTCGATACCGATCTCAAGCTCACCCTGCCCGGCATCAGCGGCTACGCGCCGGCCACCGGCGACCGGGGCGACCGGCCGCTTGCGCTCGGCAACCTGAAACAGGTCACGCTCTCCGCGCAGCTGACGGCGGAATCGCCGGAACTGACCCAGGGCGTGATCTGGCGCGTCTTCCGCCCCGAACCGGGCGACGACGGCAAGCTGCCCCTGGTCGCCGACGAGCAGGGCGGAACCCGCGTCATCGCGCTGGAGCCGGGGAGCTATCTCGTCCACGCGGCCTTCGGTCGGGCCGGCGCCACCAAGCGCATCACCGTCGGCAACGACGAGCAGCGCGAGAACTTCATCCTCGAGGCAGGCGGTCTGAAGCTCGATGCGGTGCTGGCCAACGGCATGCCGATCCCGCCGTCGAAGCTGAAATTCTCCATCTACGAAGCCGCGGAAGGCTCCGACGGGGATCGCGCCCTGATCGTGCCGAACGTCAGTCCCAACAGCATCGTGCGGCTGAACGCCGGCGTCTATCACGTCGTTTCGACCTATGGCGTCGTCAACGCGGTGATCCGCTCCGACATCCGGGTCGAGGCGGGGAAGCTGACGGAGGCGACCGTCGAGCACAAGGCGGCACAGCTGACGCTGAAACTGGTTCGGGCTTCGGGCGGCGAGGCCATCGCCGACACGTCCTGGTCCGTGCTGACCGAATCGGGCGATGTGGTGCGCGAGAGCGTCGGCCCGTTCGCCTCGATGGTGCTGGCGGAGGGCAACTACGCCGTCGTCGCCAAGAACCGCGACCGGATCTACCAGAAGGATTTCGAGGTGAAGGCTGGCCAGAACCGGGACGTGGAGGTCATCACGTCCGAGGACGCGGCCGACATCCGCTCCGACGGCAGCGAACGCGCCGCCGTCGAGTAGACGCCACCCGCGTCAGCAGTTCGCAGGCCTCTGGCTCCCCGGCCGCAGCGGAATGCGCCGGAGACCGCGCCGGGTCTCGACCACGGCGGGCGCCATCGAGAATACGGCGTGCTTCAGGAAATCCAGCAGCGCCTTTCGGTCGCGGATCGGCTCCATCTCGCTCCAGGTGATCACCTGGCCGATGCGCACGTCGATCGGCTCTCCGGAGAGCCGTGCGAACTCCCTGATGAGAAGCGAGGTGCGCAACGTCAGCGAGATGTTGCCGATCATCCGGGGAAGCGGCCGCTTGTCGGCGGTCAGGTCCATGTGGCGGCTGACGAGATGGAAAAGCCGGCCGCACTGGCCGGAGAAATAGAGCGGTATCACCGAGGCTCTGGCGTCCTGGACCAGCCGGGCCGCGAACATCTTCCAGGGCAGGTCGCGCGCCTTGCCGAACCCCTTGGGCGCGGTGGCGACGCCGCCGGCGGGGAAGATCACGATCGTGACGCCCTCGCGCAGGAGCCGCAGGGCCTCGTGGCGAACCTGGAGATTGTTCTTCAGCGCTTCCTTCGATTCGGAGAAATCGACGGGCAGCGAATAGGGCTCGATCTCGGGCACCTTGAGCAGTTCGGAATTGATCATCACGCGGAACGGGCGGCCGAGTTGCTCGGCGAGCGACAGGACGGCGATGCCGTCGCCGATGCCGAAGGGATGGTTGGCGACGATCACCAGCGGCACGCCGGGCGCGATCGCCGGCGGCCAGGATTCTGAATGCCGCACGCGCACGCCGATCAGGTCCAGCATCCGGCCGAAGATGCGGTGGCCGCTGGGCACGATCTCGGTCTTCCAGATCCCGTAGAGCGCGGCGTACTTGTCGCGGCCCGAAACGCCCTCGATCGAGCGGATCACCCAGCGCTTGATCGGCGCCTGGGCGGCGTTCGCGTAGGACAGCTCGGGAAACGGAATCGGTCTGGTGCGCAAGCGGGGCAGCATGAGCGCGCTTGTGCCCGCGTTCGATGACATCCGTATGAAGCGGGCGGGGGATGACCGGCATCTCCCCGCCCGGAAAGTCGTGCGTCAGGCGGCCTTCGCCTGCCGGCGCCGAATGTCCGGCGGGACCGCCTCGGATGCGAGTTGCGCGATCGCCTCACCGAGCGCCATCGACTGCTGGTCGCGCGAGCCGAGGCGGCGGATGTTGACGGTGCCTTCCTCCGCCTCACGCCGGCCGCAGACGAGCATGACCGGCACCTTGGCGAGCGAGTGCTCGCGGACCTTGTAGTTGATCTTCTCGTTGCGCAGGTCGGCGCGGGCGTTGAGCCCCGCCGCCTTCAGCTTCTCCACGACCGCGAGCGCGTAGTCGTCGGCGTCCGACGTGATGGTGGCGACCGCGACCTGTACCGGCGCGAACCACAGCGGCAGATGGCCGGCATAGTTCTCGAGCAGGATACCCAGAAAACGCTCCATCGAGCCGCAGATCGCCCGGTGGATCATCACCGGCTGCTTCTTCTCGGAATCCCTGTCGATGTAGAAGGCGCCGAAGCGCTCCGGCAGGTTGAAGTCCACCTGGGTGGTTCCGCACTGCCATTCGCGGCCGATCGCATCCTTGAGCACGTATTCGAACTTCGGACCGTAGAAGGCGCCCTCGCCCGGGTTGATCGAGGTCTTGATGCGCCCGCCCGACTGTTCTTCGATCGTCTTCAGGACCTCGCCCATGATGGCCTCGGCGTGATCCCACGCTTCGTCCGAGCCGACGCGCTTCTCCGGCCGGGTCGAAAGCTTGACGCTCACCTGCTCGAAGCCAAAATCAGCATAGGTCGACAGGATCAGGTCGTTGATGCGCAGGCACTCGGCCGCAAGCTGGTCCTCCGTGCAAAAGACGTGCGCGTCGTCCTGCGTGAATCCACGCACGCGCATCAGGCCGTGCAGCGCGCCAGACGGCTCGTAGCGATGCACGTTGCCGAATTCCGCATAACGGATCGGCAGTTCGCGGTAGCTCTTCAATCCATGCTTGAAAATCTGCACGTGGCCCGGGCAATTCATCGGCTTGATTGCGAAGACGCGGTGGTCGGCCTCCTCGTCGTCCGGGTTGGTGAAGGCGTGCGCGGATTTCACCGCGAACATGTTCTCCTGGTACCAGCCCCAGTGACCGGAGGTCTCCCACAGCGACTTGTCGAGGATCTGCGGCGCGTTGACTTCCTCGTAGGTGCCTTCGAGGCGGCGGCGCATGTAGGAAACGAGGGTCTGGAACATGCGCCAGCCCTTCGAGTGCCAGAACACGACGCCCGGTCCCTCCTCCTGGAAGTGGAACAGGTCCATCTCCCGCCCGAGACGGCGATGGTCGCGCTTCTCGGCCTCCTCCAGCATGTGGAGATAGGCGTCGAGCTGCTCCTGAGCGGCCCAGGCGGTGCCGTAGATGCGCGTCAGCATTGCGTTGTTGGCATCGCCGCGCCAATAGGCGCCGGCCACCTTCATCAGTTTGAAGGCGTTGCCGATCTGGCCGGTCGAAGCCATGTGCGGGCCGCGGCAGAGATCGAACCAGTCGCCCTGGAAGTAAATCTTGAGGTCCTGGTCCTCGGGGATCGCGTCGATGAGTTCGACTTTGTAGCTCTCGCCCTTGTCGCGGAACACCTTGCGCGCACGCTCGCGATCCCAGACTTCCTTCGTGAAGGACCGGTTCCGCTGGATGATCTCGCGCATCTTCTTCTCGATGACCGGAAAATCGTCCGGGGTGAACGGCTCGTTGCGGGAGAAATCGTAGTAGAATCCGTTCTCGATCACCGGGCCGATCGTCACTTGCGTGCCGGGCCACAGTTCCTGCACCGCTTCCGCCAGCACGTGCGCGGTGTCGTGGCGGATCAGTTCAAGCGCGCGGGGATCGTCGCGCGTGATGATCTCGACAGTGCCGCTTCGCCCCACCGGCTCGGAGAGGTCGCGCACCTGGCCGTCGAGGGCATAGGCGACGGATTTCTTCGCCAGCGACTTCGAGATGGATTCGGCCAGCGCGGCACCGGTCAACGCCCCGTCGTATTCGCGGACGGAGCCATCGGGAAAAGAGAGGGAGATGGCGGAAGCCATGATGAAAATCCTTTCTGTCCAGTCCCGCCTACGGACGCGGGTGGTTCTTGCAATGGCGGCCGGTCGCATGCGCCTGTGCCGCAGCCGGCACGCTACATAAGTCGCGCGCCGGCGCGCGTAAAGACCTGCAGCGCATGACCGCCGCATCGATGCCCCTGCCGGGGCAGGCATGGGGATCGGAGGATTCGGCGCCTATGCGGCGCTGGTGTTGTCCTCGACGGGCGCGTCTGGCCCATTCTTCTTGATCGAGTCGATCGCGTTCTGGGCACTCGCCTTCGAGCTGTATCCCTCGGTCGAGAACATCACCTCACTGTTGTATTTGAAGCGAACGCGAAACTCGCCCTTCTTGTCCTTCCAGATTTCGAACTTGTGGGCCATGCCGGCACCCCCTCCTGTGCTGTTTAACATTGGTTAGACTGCCAGCACTCGCCGGGTTGGACAAGCGGAAGATGTGGAGCTGACGGTCGCGGAGACGGTTATCCGTGGGAATGCCGGGCGGAGAGCCGCCAGAAGCGCCAGGGCGTCCACCAGCGCAGGTCGGGTGCCAGCCGGTCAGGCACGTTGTCGATACCATGGGTGCCGCCCGGCCCGCAGCGCATGACGCGAAACAGTCCCATCCAGCCGCCCGACCAGAGCCCGTGTCGCGCGATTGCCTCGTAGGCGTATTCCGAGCAGGTCGGCATGTGCCGACACGTGTTTCCGATGAAGCCGGACAGGGTGAGCTGGTAGAGCCGCACCAGCCCGGTGCCGAGAAGGCGACCGGGCGTGCGGGGCCAGGGGCCGGTGTAGTTGCGGGATCGGCTCACGGGGCCTTGCCTTCCGCCAAAAGGCTGCGCGCAGCCTCCGCCAATTCTGGTACCGATTTCAGGGCCGTGTCCCAGACCTGTTCCACATCCAGATCGAAATAGCCGTGGACGTATCGATTCCTGGCAAGGTAGGCATCCGTCAGACGCAGAGATGGAAAGCGCCGATCCATTTCGCCGTCGATCTCCAGGATCTTGCGGGTGCGGTCGGGCTTCATGATCTGGCTGAGCCCTGCCAGCCCGAGACGGATGCCGACGCCCCAGAACCCCCACCACAGCCCGAAGACGAGCCACGGATTCCCGCCGGCG
>CATMOC010000267.1 GCA_950071955.1 uncultured Mesorhizobium sp.
GGGTCCCGCGGTCCTCGCCGTAGACCCCGGTGGTCTCCGGAGCGACGATGTCGTGCAGGCCGGCCGATGACCATTGTTCGGACATCAGCAGCGTGTGCGTCTTGGCCAGCCCTTCGATGCGGCGGGTGAGCTTTTCGTAAACCTCCTTGTCGGCGGTCGCTTCGCGCCTGGCCTGGTTGATCAACGCGCCGACATTGGCCAGCATGTTCTTCACCCGGTGTTCCAGTTCGCGCATGACGCGGCGCAGGCTTTCGGCGGTTTCCACCTGTTCGGTGATGTCGCGGACGTTTGCCGACACTGCGGTGACCTTGCCGTTCTGCAGGAACGGCATCCAGTCGGTTTCCCAGACCCGCACATCGTCGGGGGCCGAGCGGATCACACCGGTCACCCGCTCGCCGCGGACCGGCTGGCCGGTTTCGAACACCCGCTCGTTCACCTTTTCGGTATGGTCGGCGACGTCCGGGATGATTTCGCGCAGGGTGGCGCCGATGTGCCGTTCCAGCGGCTCGCCGTTGATCTCGGGATCCTTGCCGTTCATGAAGATGCGGAGGCTGCCGATGTCGGTCGAAGCGCCGTCGTCGTTGGCGCGCCGCCGGATCGCGGCGATCCTCGCCATGATCTCGCGTATGTGCACTGGCTTTCGGATGACGTCGTCGACGCCCGATTCGAACAGCCTGAGCGTGTTCTCCAGCGAGTGCTGTTCGCTCAGCGCAATGACCGGCGCGCCGGTCCGTTCGCGCAGCATCCGGGGTGAAATCGGATGCGTGTCGCATTCGCCGATCAGGAAAGCGCCGATGGCCTGGAGATCCTCGTCCGCCGCGCTCGAAACCCACTCGCCGAATTCGGTCGCGCCGAACCCCGCGCTTGGAACGCCCTCTCTACCAAAAAGCGAAGAATACCCCTCTTTTACGCGTGCACGCTCATCCACAATGACAATCATCGGCCCGCCCTCCGAATCAGTTCCATGGTCCGCCGAGAAAAGGCGTAACCGGTGGCGGGAATCGCGGACAACTGTAAGATCTTGTATGTTGAAAAACGGGATTCCCCTCAGGTAATCCCCGCAGTCATCCACAGCATATCCACAGGCGGCATTGGCCCGTTTTGGCTGATCGGAGAAGATCGATATCGCTCACTGGTTGCAGAAGGCGCGGGCGTTTTCGGTCCAGCTTCCGAAGCCGGTCGCGACCATGTTGGCGATGACGCGACAGACATACCGCTTCTGTGCCGGGTCGTTGTCGGGACCGGCGTGATAGCGCGCCACAGCCATCGACCAGGTGGAATGGCGCCGCTTCAGGTCGGACAGGAACCGCGCCGCATAGTCGACATTTCGGCGCGGATCGAACATGTCGGAGAGGTTGTCGAACTTGTCCGAGTGGTAGTGATGGTTGATCTGCATGCAGCCGATGTCGATCAGCTTCTTCCCATCCCGGCGCGCGGCGGCGAACATGCGCTCCGCCTCCGCGGGCGAACCGGCGAAAGACGCCTTCCCCTCGATGTTCAACGCATAGGGTTGAAGGCTTCCCTTGCGGCCGGTTTCGGTCAATCCTACTGCATATAGTATGCCGGCAGGCACGCCATACTTGTGCGACGCGCGCAAGATTTCGCCTTCGCATGGATTGGACGGGGCCGCGACCGCCAGGCTAGATGTAAATGCCGTCAGCAGAAGGCCGAGTGCGAGATAGGTTTGCATCGCTCTCCTGGGGGATGGTGTTGCTTCGGTTCTGGTTGCTGCCCGACTGTCCCTGGTCTTTCCCGGACCCTTGCGACAGGCTTGCAGATGCATCGCCGGAGCGTCCGCCCGAGCCCGATTGCGGCTGATTGCCAGTGCCCTGCGACTGCTGCTGGATGCTCACGTCCTCGACGCGGAAACCCAGGCCGCGCAGCGACGAAACGATCGCATCGCGCTCCCCGGAAAGACGGTGATAGGCCTCCGGACTGTCGACACGAATTTCAACTGAAAGTTGTTCTCCGGTCAATCGCAGGCGGGCATTGACCTCTCCGAGATTGGCCGGATTCAGCTGTATTTTCAGGTCGCGAATGGGAGCCTGTTGACTCCTCGAGACATCCGCTTCGAGCGTATTAATCTGCTCTATCGCGCTCCGCCATTCTCCATCTCCCGCGATTGCCGCCGCCAGGCCGGCAACGGTACGCAGGTTCTGGGGTGCGGGAGCGATATTTGGCGTGTCGCTGACGACCCTTACGCGAGGATCGCCCTCACCGGACACCGTCGCAGCGGTCGCGGAAGGGCCGCTGCCCTGGCCATCCTCGGCCGCTTCGGCGGCATCCCCCGCCGCGGTGATCGCATCCGTTACTGACACCGCGCTGGCGGCCTTCGCCGATCCGTCCCGGCGTGCTTCCTCGCCCGGTCCCTCGTCCGCGCTCTCGCCGTCTTCCGCATTTTCAAGGGCGCTCGCGACGCCCGCTGCCGCCGGCTTACCCGTGTCCCCCGGCAAGCGGAGGCCGGGTTCGGGTTGCTGGTTCGGAAGCGAGGCTTGCGCAACGAGAGCGATCGCGGCGTCCACCGGTACCTCGAGTTCGTCCGTCTTGCCCTCGCCATGGTCCCCGGGCCCGCTCTCGTCGTCCTCGAGACCATCCGTCTCCGGATCGGATGCGGCGTCCTTCGCGTCCGTGCGCGGAGCGAATATCGCGAACATCTTCGACAGCCGCTGCAAGGGCGAAAGCTCGCTTTGCTCCTCGGATACACGAGGCGATGCCTCATCGTCGATGCCGGTGGCACGGGCGTCGTCGGCCTTGGCGTTCGCTTCCACATCCATCCCCTCGGGCTGGCCGGTACCGCCTCCCGACACCGCGCCTTCCGGGTCGCGCGCCGCAGGCGCGGCCTTGCGGCCGGCGCCTTCCAGCAGGTTGGAGAAGGGGTCTCCCTCTCCTGCCGCGTGCTGGCCGGCGGGCCGCGCCGAAGGGGCCGCTGGCATCGGCATTGCTGCGACGGGTGTCATTCCTTCACTCCTTCCAGGAGGCGATCCACCGCATCCAGCTTCTCGCGAACCGAACTGACGAGTTCGCGGGAGACGGTGTCGACCTCGTCCGCGGCCGCCGATCCGGGTGACGTCGCGGCGCCGGGATGATCTTCGGGATTTTTCGCCGCAACCGGATGCGCGGCTTCGCCCGCTGCTTCCGATGCGTGGGAGGCCGTCGTTTCGGACACCGCCGGCTGCGATGCCTTCTCCACGGGCGGGTTCTCTCCCGTGGGCGGTGCCAGCACCTCGGCTGCAATCGCCCTTGCGGCGAGCAGGAGCTTGCGGTCGCGCGGCGAAAGCTGATCGGGATCGACCTTCTTCAGGTTCTCGAGCACTTCCTCGACGTTTTCGGACGTGATGGAGGCGATGGCCTGGTAGAGGGTGGCACGCGGGTCCTCCTCGCCTTCCACCTGGCGGGAGATATCCGTGGCATGACCGGAAGCGAATGCGGAGCGGGCCACCTGTCCCTTGATCGTGCTGCGCCGCGCGAGACGCAGGTAGATCGCCTCCTGCTGCGCTGGGTTCATCAGCGATACGATCGTCTTGATCTGCGCCTCGGTGATGGCGTCGTGGAAGGTCACCATGCCCTCCACGAAGGCATCCGCGAACTCGCTGGCATAGGGCGACCGCAGGAAGCGGCGGATATACTGTTCCGCCAGGACGAGGAAGCGGTCCGGCCGGTCGAGGGCCAGCACCAGGGGCATGGACCGACGCAGCGCGGCTTCCTCCACCAGCGTACCGGGCGCGAGCAGCCGCGCCTGGTCCATCAGCTTGAGTGCCGCCTCAGGATGCTTGATGCCCGTGATGGAACCCTTGACGAGCGCCACGAAGGCGCCGGTCTCGCTTCCCCTTGCCATCGGATCGATGGGTGCGAGGATTTCGCCCGCCTTGACCATCCGACCGGTCATGTAGGCCAACACGCCCTTTCCAAGCACCGCGTCCTCGCCCTCGAGATGGAGCTTCGAAAGCACCACCTCGATGGTCGTGGGATTGCCGCCGCTCATGGCGTAGACCAGAAGGGCCGTCAGGTTCCGCCGGTCCTCGAATTCTTGGGGACTGGCTGTCCGGAAGCGCTCGTCGGTGAGGGCGAGGAGCTTCTGCTGCATCGGCATTGCCGCATGATCGCCGCGCGCGAGCTGGTCCTGCACCAGCTGGAGCGAACGCACCATCTTGTAGAGGTCGAGCGTGCCGGCCGCATGCGCGTTCGCCCCGCCGACGGCGAGGAGCGCCAAGGCAAGCGATGCGGCCGTCCATTTCATCCCCGGGTTTCCAGAAGGATCTCGATCCTGCGGTTCCGGTCCGCGTAGGGATCGTCCGGCACCTTGAGCTGCCGGTCGGCGAAGCCGGCGACTTCCTCGACGCGCCGTTCCTCGAGGCCGCCGCGCACCAGCATGTAGTAGGCCGACTGCGCGCGCGCCGAGGAAAGGCGCCAGTTGTCGTAGGTCTTGCTCTTGAAAGGACGCCCGTCCGTGTGGCCGTTGATCGTGATCTTTCCGTTGCGTCCGTTGAGGATCGCGGCCACCTTCTCCATGGCAAGCACGAGTTCGCGGTGCGGTACGGCCGAGCCGATCTCGAACATGCCGTAGTCGAGCTGATCGGTGAGCGAGATGACGACGCCGCGTTCGGTGGGCGTGACGGTGATGCCCTCGGCGATTTTCTCGCCCTGGCCAAACGCCTTCGCCAGTTCGGCCCTGATCTCCTTCGCGGCATCGACCGCGGCGGGATCGATGCCGGGTTCCACCTTTTCCGCTGGTTCTGCTTCCTCGCTCTTCGCCGCGTCCGCCGGTTCCGCCTCGGTCTGCCGGTGGAAGGCGTCGTCGGCGAAGGGGTCGTTCTCGGATGCGGCCGGGCCCATGCCGCTGCGGGGGTCGGCGCCTTCGCTGGCTTCCGGCACCTGCGGATGCTCGAAGAGGTCGGGCTCGCCCGGAAGGTCCTGTTCGACCTGCTTGGACCAGAAGTCCGGGGCGAAGGGGTCGCGGAAGGATTCGCCACCCGCGGCGCCCGTGGCGGCCCCCGCGGACTGCGCGCCGCCGTCGCCCTTGGCGCTCAGGTTTTGCAACTCGCCGGATTCGGCGGCGATCTCGGCCAGCACGGCATAGGGGTCGGAAAAGAGATGCTCGTCGGACTGGAGTTCCGCCTTTTCACCCTCCTTCGAGTTCATCTGCTCGCCGACTCCGGAGGAGGAAGGGCCGGTCGACTTCGACGACGTGCTCTCTTCGGACGGCGTCTCGGTGGAGCCCTGCTCTTCCTGGGGACCGGCCCCGACGTCGTCCAGGCCGCGCCGGCTGGAATTGCGGTCTACGAGCTTGATCGGGTTGAAATAGCTCGCGACCGAGACCTTGGTCTCCTCGTTGGCGGCGTTGATCAGCCACATCACGAGGAAGAAGCACATCATTGCGGTCATGAAGTCGGCGAAGGCGATCTTCCAGACGCCGCCGTGGTGGGCGTCATGGTCGTCGCCATGGCCATGCTTGACGATGATGATCTCGTGAGGATGTCCCGCGTCGTGACCACTCATTGCAATGTCTCCGACAGCGCATGCGACCACTCCGAAAGCCGCGTCTCGTAGAGGCTTTCATCGATGCCGACTTCCAGGTCGAAACCGTCGGTTTCGGTGAATTCGATGCGACCGGAATGCTCGCCGACCGCCGCCTCCAGCGCTTCGAAAAGCGACAGCGGTCCGCGTACCCTGATGCGCACCGCGCCGGAATCGCGGATGGCCTCCCTGATGATCGCGGCGAGGATGGCGACCGACTTCTCCTGAAGGCTCGCCGTCAGCACGGGACCGAGGAGTTGCGACGTCACAGACGAGGTGACGCTGGTCA
>CATMOC010000268.1 GCA_950071955.1 uncultured Mesorhizobium sp.
CCGGGAGGTCGGCGACCTTGTCCAGCCGGCGGCTCTCGCGCCGGGGCTTGACGAGCGGCTCGGGCGTCGAGACGCGTTCCCGGCCGCTCGCCTCGGCCGCCTGGATCGAAAGGCGCTCCTCGTCGCGGCGCCGCACGTCGTCGACGATCTCGCTGACCGTGATCTCCTCGATTCCCATGGCCTCGAGCGTCTTGCGGCCGAACATCAGGCCGGATTCGAAAGTCTCCCGGATCTCGTACTCCACGTCCCTGGCGCGCAGCGCGAGCGTGTGGTTGCGGTCGTAGGAGCGCACGAACAGCCGCACGTGCGGGAACTCGCGCTGGATCAGGTCCACAATCCTGTCCGTCGCCTCGCGCCCGTGGGTGCAGACGGCGACGATGCGCGCCTGGCGTATGCCCGCGGCCTCCAGCACGTCCTTGCGGCGGCCGTCGCCATAGTAGATGCGGAAGCCGAACTTCTCCACCACGCGGACCCGGTTGGCGGAATGGTCGATGATGGTTACGCGCGCGCCGCCCGACAGCAGGATCTGCGAGGCGATCTGCCCGAAACGGGAGAAGCCGATCATCAGCACGTCGGAGCCGGCACCCTCGAAGTTCTCGTCGATGGTCTCGTCCTCTTCCTCCCGGATCAGGAACCTCGCAAGACCGATGGCGAGCGGTGTGGCGGCCATCGACACGGTAATGATCGCGATCAGGAGCGAGGCCAGCGACTGCAGAAAGATGAACTCGGCCACCGCCGCCGAAAAGATCACGAACCCGAACTCGCCGCCCTGCGGAAGGAGAAGCCCGACCTTCACGGAGTCTGCGTGGCTGGAGCCGAAGAGGCGGCAGAGACCGTAGGTGACAAGCGCCTTGACCAGCATGATCAGCGGAACCGCGATCAGGATCGTCAGCCAGTTCTCGAGGATGATCCCGAGTTCGAGCGACAGCCCCACTGCCATGAAGAACACGGCTAGCAGGATGCCTCGGAAGGGCTCGATCGACGATTCCAGCTCGTGACGGTAGGAGGATTCGGCGAGCATCACGCCCGCGATGAACGCGCCCATGGCCATCGACAGTCCGGCATACTGCATCAGGCCCGCCGCGCCGAGGACGACGAAGAGTGCCGCCGCGATCATCGCTTCCCGCGCGCCGGTGTTGGCGATGATGCGAAAGAGGGGATTGAGGAGGTATCGCCCGCTCGCCAGCAGGGCGGCGATGCTCAGCATAGCGATCGCGAAATCATCGATGCCGCCCGGTTCCGCGTCCGCCGTCCCCGGTGAAAGCAACGGGACCAGCGCGAGCAACGGCACGATCGCAAGATCCTGGAACAACAGGATTGAAAACGACGTTTGGCCGTAGCGGCGGTTCCGGTCGCCGCCTTCCTCGAGCAGTTGCAGGGCGAAGGCGGTGGAGGAAAGGGCCAGCGTAAATCCGACGATCGTCGCGACCTGCCATTCCAGGTCGGTGAGGGCGAGGGCCAGCGCGGCGAGAACGGCTCCGGTGAGGACGACCTGCGACGCGCCGAGCCCGAATATGTCGCGGCGCATCGACCACAGGCGCGACGGCTTCAGTTCCAGTCCAATGACGAAGAGAAGGAGGACGACCCCGATTTCGCCGAAATCCAGCAGTTCCTCGCTGCCGGTTATGAGGGTCGCGACCGGGCCGATCGCGATCCCCGCCGCGAGGTAACCAAGCACCGTGGCTAGCCCGATGCTCTTGAAGGCGGGCGCGGCGACGGCGACGGCACCGAGGAGCAGAAGCACCTCCGTGAACTCGCTTGCTTCGGCAGCCATCAACGTCCCCTCGCTCAGCCTCGACCTCGGGCCGGCCAGCGAGAATGCCGCCCGACGGCCATTGCACATGTCCGACCGGAGCCATAGATGGTCCGGTAACGAGAAGCCCGTTCAACCGGGCGCAGCGCTCGCGTCCGTGCGAGTCAACCGGAACTATTGCATGTCCTTGAACACAGACAAACTGAACGATGTGGTGGCTTCGCTCGTCGAGGCCGCGAGCCGGGCCGGAGCCGACGCGTCGGACGCGGTCGCCGTGCTGGGACGCTCGACCAGCGTCACCGTTCGTCTCGGCAAGGTCGAATCGACTGAGGCTTCCGAAGGCGACAGCCTCGCGCTGCGGGTCTTCATCGGCAAGCGCGTCGCCAGCGTCTCCGCCACGATCGATGCGGACGTCGACATGCTGGCGGAACGCGCAGTGGCGATGGCGAAGGTCTCGCCCGAGGATCCCTTCCAGGGGCTTGCTGACGAAAGCCGCCTGGTGAAGGACGTGCCCGACCTCGACCTGTTCGACCCGACGGAGGTTTCGGCCGACCGTCTGCGCGAGGATGCGCTTGCGGCCGAAGAGGCGGCGCTCGCGGTGAAGGGCGTCACCAATTCCAGCGGCGCAGGGGCGAACGCCGGCATCGGCGGGCTGGTGCTGGCCACGTCCGCCGGCTTTCTCGGGCGATACGCCACGTCGCGATTCTCGCGCTCGGTCAGCGTCATCGCGGGCGAGGGGACCGGCATGGAGCGGGACTACGATTTCTCCTCCCGCCTCTACTTCGACGAACTCGATTCGCCGCGGGAGATCGGCCGCAGGGCAGGCGAACGTGTCGTGAAGCGGCTCGGCGCCCGCAAAGTCAAGAGCGGCCCCGTAACGGTGATCTACGATCCGCGCGTGGCGCGAGGGATCGCGGGGCACCTAGCAGGAGCGATCAACGGCGCTTCGGTGGCGCGCAAGACGAGCTTCCTGCGCGACATGATGGGCAAGCAGGTCGCCTCGACCGGCATCACGGTGACGGACGAACCGCGCCGGCCCCGCGGCCCCGCCTCCCGGCCCTTCGACGGCGAGGGTGTCGGCGGCGAGACGCTGACCATGGTCGAGGCGGGGGTGCTGAAGCACTGGTTCCTGTCGACCTCGGTGGCGCGCGAACTCGGACTGGAGACCAACGGGCATGGCTCCCGGTCGGGCTCGTCCGTCAATCCGTCCTCCACGAACCTCGCGATCGAGCCGGGGACCGCCTCTCCCGACGAACTGGTCCGCTCGCTCAAGCGCGGCTTCTACGTCACTGAGGTCTTCGGGCAGGGCGTCAACATGGTGACGGGCGAATACAGCCGCGGCGCTTCGGGTTTCTGGATCGAGAACGGCGAACTGGCCTTTCCGGTCTCGGAGGTGACGATCGCATCGAATCTCAAGGACATGTTCCAGAACATGGTTCCCGCCAGCGACATCGACCGGCAATTCGGGACGGCCGCACCGACGCTTCTCGTGGAAGGGATGACGCTTGCAGGAGAGTAACGCCGAAACGCAGACCGCCTCCGCCGACCTGGACCTGATCCGCGACGCGGCCAGCGAGGCCGCGCGCATTGCCATGAGCTTCTTTTGCAAGACTCCCGAAGTGTGGATGAAGGAGGGCAGCTCGCCGGTCAGCGAGGCGGACTACGCCGTCGACCGCTTCCTGCGCGAGGAACTGACCAAGGCGCGGCCGGATTACGGCTGGCTGTCGGAAGAAACTGCCGATTCGCCCGGGCGGCTCGGCGCGAAACGGACCTTCGTGGTCGATCCGATCGACGGAACGCGTGCCTTCCTCGATCGGCGCAAGACGTGGTGCGTCAGCATCGCCGTCGTCGAGGATGGCGTGCCGATCGCCGGCGTGCTCGACTGCCCGGCGCTGGAGGAAATCTACTGGGCCAGCGAGACGGGTCCCGCGTACCAGAACGGCCGCGCCATTTCGGTGCGCGAGAGCCTCGAACGGCCGGAAGTCGGGGGGCCCAAGACGATCTTCAACATGCTGCCCGACACCTTGCGGGACCGCGTCGCCACGACGTCCTACATACCCTCGCTCGCATACCGGATCGCGCTCCTGGCAGGCGGCAACCTCGATGCCGCCCTCGTGAAGCCCAATTCGCATGATTGGGATCTCGCCGCCGCGGACCTCATCCTGCGGCAGGCCGGAGGCAGGGTCGTCGACGAATACGGCCGAAGACTTGCCTATGCGGGCGCCGACGTGCGCCACGACATGCTGGTCGCGGGAAGCGGTCCTCTCCTGTCGGAGATCCTGGAGGCACTGGCCTCGCGCGACAGGAGGCCGGTTTCCAATGCTCCGGGAATGATCTAATCAGTTCCGGTTTTCAACTTCGTGTGTGCGGGAAAGAAGAATGACGGAAAAAGCTGACGACAAGCAGCTCCTGCATCTGGTTTTCGGCGGCGAACTGGCGTCGCTGACGGGTACCCAGTTCCGCAGTCTGGACGATCTCGACATCGTCGGTATCTATCCGGACTACAAGTCGGCCGAAACCGCCTGGCGCACCAAGGCGCAGGAAACGGTGGACAACGCGCACATGCGCTATTTCATCGTGCATCTGCACAGGCTTCTCGATCCCGAGGCGGCTGGCATCAGCCTCGCGGCGGGCAAGGCTCGATGACGGACGGGCGCCCGATCGCTGCCGCTCCCGACATGAGCGGGGTTCAGAAGCCGAAAGCCAGGCCGAGGCTATCCAAGACCATCTGGCGGTCCATCCGCGCTCCTCTTGCCGAATCGCGCTTCGCGGCCGATGTGATCGCCTGGGCGCTGGCGCTTGGCGTACGCTTCGTCTTTGCGACCAACCGGACGCATCCCGAATCCAACGATCTCGACCAGGTCTACGCGAAGAACGCGCCGGGCATTGCCGTGTTCTGGCACGGTCAACACGTCCTGGCGCCGTGCCTGAAGCCGCGACGGCTCAAGATGTCGGCCCTGTTCTCGCGCAGCCGCGACGCCGAACTCAATGCGCGCGTCGCCGAGCGGTTCGGCTTTACGATCATCCGCGGTTCCGGCGGACGCGATGCCTCGCGCAGCCGCGAGAAGGGCGGCGCGCGTGCGCTCATCGCGCTGAAGAAGACGATCGACGGCGGGTCCTCGGTCGCCATGATCGCCGACATACCGCATGGAACGCCGCGGGAGGCCGGCCTGGGCGTGGTCATGCTCGCACGCTTCTCGGGGCGTCCGATCGTGCCGCTCGCGCTCGCCACGAGCCGCCGCAAGGTCCTCGACAAAACCTGGGACAAGACGACGCTCAACCTGCCTTTCGGCCGGAAGGCGATGGTCGCGGGAGAACCCGTCCACGTGCCGGCGAATGCCACCGACGAGGAACTGGAACAGAAGCGGCGCGAGGTTACGGCGAGCCTGAACGCCGCGACCGAAAAGGCCTACAGGCTGGTCGACCGCACGCCATGAGCGAACGATGGGCGCGAGCCATGCTCACGGCCTACCGCCTCGCGGGCGCGGCCGCCTATCCGCTGGTCGGCGGCTACATCGCCTGGCGCACCACGAAGGGCAAGGAAGAGCGGACGCGGCGGCGCGAACGCTACGGGATCTCCAAGGTCGCCCGCCCGCCCGGGCCGCTGGTCTGGGTGCATGCGGCGAGCGTGGGCGAATCGAATGCGGTGATCCCGCTGGTGCGCCGCATCGCCGGTTTCGGCATCAACGTCGTCTTCACGACGGGGACGGTGACCTCGGCGCACCTCGTGCGAGAGAAGTTCGGCGACAAGGTGCTGCACCAGTACGTGCCGCTCGACCTGAAGCCGGCGGTGAGCCGCTTCCTCGACCACTGGAAACCCGACCTGGCGATCATCGCCGAATCAGAGATCTGGCCAATGACCATCCTGGAACTCGGCACCCGGCGCGTGCCCCAGGTCCTGGTGAACGGCAGGCTCTCGGACCGGTCCTTCGCCGCATGGAAGAAGCGCTCCTTCATCGCCGAGGCGCTTTTCGAGAACCTCTCCCATGTCGTGGCGCAGTCCGAACTGGATGGCGAACGGTTTCGGGCGCTCG
>CATMOC010000269.1 GCA_950071955.1 uncultured Mesorhizobium sp.
CCCCGTTCTACCGCCTGCTCCGCAACCGCTTCATGCGCGATACGATCTGACCCTCGCACCATCATGACGCGCGTTGTTCCATCACACGAGGGTGCGGCGCCGGACAGGGTGCGCTGGCTGTCGCTTGCCGCCGCGATCGCCTCGATCACGGCCGTCGGCGTCGCCATCGGGCTTGGCATCCCGCTGCTCAGCATCCTGCTGGAAGCGCGCGGTCATTCGGCCACCGCGATCGGTTTCAACACCGCCGTCGCCGGAATCGCTTCGATCGCGATGGCGCCTTTCGCCATCCCCATCGCGGTGCGGTTCGGCGTGATCCGCACCATGGTCTTTTCGATAGTCGCCGGCGCGCTCTCATTTGCCGGCTTCTATTTCGCCGCCGAGTACTGGATGTGGCTGCCGCTGCGTGCCGTCATGCACGCCGCGATGACGGTGCTCTTCATCCTCTCGGAGTTCTGGATCAGCGCCTCGGCCCCGCCGCACAAGCGCGGCCTCGTGCTCGGCATCTATGCCACGGTGCTGTCGCTCGGCTTCGCCTTCGGTCCATGGCTCTTCGCGCAGATCGGCAGCGAGGGTTTCGCCCCCTTCGGAGCAGGCGTCGTCATCATCGCTCTCGCCGCCCTGCCGGTCATGATCGCGCGGCGAGAGAGCCCCGAAATCTCCGGTCACGGATCGAGCGCGAGCTTCGGGCGCTACGTCTTTCTGGTCCCGACGGCGACCGCCGCCGTGCTGGTCTTCGGAGCGGTCGAGACCGGCGGCTTCGCGCTCTTTCCCGTCTACGGCAACAGGATCGGCTACGGCGAGGCGGACTCCGCCCTGCTTCTGACGGCCATCGGGCTCGGCAACGTGCTCCTCCAGGTGCCGCTCGGGATGATCAGCGATCGCGTTCGCGACAGGCGCACGATCCTGGCGGCGTGCGCCCTCATCGGTCTCGCCGGCATGATCATCCTGCCGATGGTCGCGGCGAACTGGTATCTCATGGCAGCCGTCCTCTTCGTCTGGGGCGGCGTCGTAGCCGGGCTCTACACGATTGGCCTCGCCCATCTCGGCTCGCGCCTCAGCGGTCGCGACCTCGCCTCGGCGAACGCCGCCTTCGTGTTCTGCTATGGCGTTGGGATGATCGCGGGGCCGCAGGTGATCGGCGCCGGCATGGACATCTTCGGGCCGCACGGTTTCGCGTGGTCGCTCGGCCTGTTCTTCGCGGCCTATCTGGTGCTGGCGCTCTCCAGGATGGTCGGGCGGTAGGACCGCCGAACCGGAAGCGATCGGAACGCCGCCGCCCTTGACTTTCGCCTGCGCTCGTTTATGTCTCCGCGAACTTTCCGCGGACGGTCGAGCCGTCGCGCGCCTCGTGGCGTGAGATCGGAAACCTCAACACTCTGGACGGACGGATACCTGCCATGGCCAAAGCCGCGAACATCAAGATCAAGCTCCTCTCGACCGCCGACACCGGCTTCTTCTACGTGACGAGCAAGAACAGCCGCACCAAGACCGACAAGCTGTCGTTCCGCAAGTACGACCCGATTGCGAAGAAGCACGTCGAGTTCAAGGAAACCAAGATCAAGTAGTCGGCTGGGTTTTCCCGCCGTCGAAGCAGCGCCGCCTCCGGGCGGCGTTTTTCGTTTCGCGACCCTGTCGCGTCGATCGCAACGGCCATCGCCCCGCAACGAAGATCCGCAGCCCCTTCACGGCGCTAAGGATGCAGCTTCACGTTCCTGATGAAGAACAATAAAGGGGGCCGGTCGGCATTCTGACAGCGGTACGAGGAGGCCACTGAGTGTCAGCGCCGACCGGCCAACCCCACGGAACCCAGGAGATGCGGCGGACCTGAGCATCATGGGGTATTCGAACATTGTCTGTGCAGCCGGAACCCCGGCGGCTTTGATCGTTCGATTATTCTCCGCAGACACTCGCGCAAGATTTGGCGGAAATCAACAGATTATTAATCATGTAGCCCGGTCGGCTCACGTTAACGTAAACAAATGTGCCGTGACGGCACATGCCGGGCGGCGGAGGCTTCAGGCGGCCCGTGCCACGACTCGGTTGCGGCCGCCGTTCTTGGCTTCGTAGAGCGCGTCGTCCGCCCTCTTCATCAGGGTCTCGACGCTGTCGCCCGCACGGTTCAGGGTGGCGACGCCGACACTCACCGTCACCGGCACCCCCTCGCCCGCCCCGACCTCGAACACTGCCCGCTCGATTTCCGAACGAACGCGTTCGGCCACCTTCTCGGCGATCGCTCCGTCGGTGTCGGGCATGACGACCACGAACTCCTCGCCGCCGAAGCGGCAGGCAAGATCGATCCCGCGCACGTTTTTGCGCAGCCTGCGGGCAAATTCGCGCAGAACCGCGTCGCCGCCGTCGTGTCCGAAGGTGTCGTTGATCGCCTTGAAGCGGTCGAGATCGGTGATCATCACCGACAGCGGTCTGCGCCGCGACATGGCGCGGTCGAAAAGGGTCTGGAGATGGCTGTCGAGGTAGCGTCGGTTGTGGAGCCCGGTCAGCCCGTCGGTGACGGCCATCTCGATCGTCTGAGTTACTGACGCCCGCAGATGGTCGTTGTAGCGCTTGCGCTTGACCTGCGTCCTCAGCCTCGCGACGAGCTCCTGCTCGTCGACGGGCCGCACGATGTAGTCGTTGACGCCCAGTTCCAGTGCCCGCACGATCCGCTCGTCCTCGCCCATCTCGGCGATCAGGATGATCGGCAGGAAACGGGTGCGGTCGAGCGAGCGCAACTGCGAACACAGGCGCAGCGGATCGAATTCGGCGAAGCCCGTCGAGATCACGACGCAGTCGTAGGGATTTTCCGCTGCCTGGAAGAGGCCGACCTGCGGGTCGTCGGCAAGATCGACGTCCGCCGTCCCCGAGAGTTTCGTCCTGATGGCCGCCGAGGACGACGGCTTCTCGTCGATCAGCAGCACGCGCGGAGAACCCTCGTTCGTGGTCGTGCGCGCGGCGAGCAGTTCCTCGATACCGATGTTGCGGGTGGTGGAGGCGCGCAGCCTCAGTTCGTCCGACAGCATCTTCAGACGCACCAGGCTCTTCACCCGCGTCATGAGCTGCAGGTCGTTCACCGGCTTGGTCAGGAAGTCGTCGGCCCCGACCTCAAGCCCCCGGATGCGGTCCGACACCTGGTCGAGCGCGGTCACCATCACAACCGGAATGTGCGACGTGGCCGGATCGTCCTTCAGGCGCCGGCAGACCTCGAACCCGTCCATCTCTGGCATCATGATGTCGAGCAGGACGACATCCACCTTGCCGTTCTCGCAGGCTTCCAGCGCATCCGCCCCGCTCGCGGCGGTCAACACCTCGAAATACTCCGCCAGCAACCGGGCTTCGAGCAGCCGCAGGTTGGCGGGAACGTCGTCGACGACGAGGATACGCGCTGTCATGGCGTCTTTCCGGCGGAGCGAGAATGCGGACGCCCGGCCATCAGGCGTCGCCCAGGTAGGATTTGATCGTCTCGATGAACTTGCCCACCGAGATCGGCTTCGAGATATAGGCCTCGCAGCCGCCCTGGCGGATGCGCTCCTCGTCGCCCTTCATGGCGAAGGCGGTGACGGCGATGACGGGAATCTTGTGGAGGTCGTCGTCCTCCTTGAGCCATTTGGTGACTTCCAGCCCCGAAACCTCCGGAAGCTGGATGTCCATCAGGATCAGGTCGGGCCGATGGGCGCGTGCGAGATCGAGCGCCTCGAGGCCGTTCCTCGTGCGCACCGTCTCGTATCCGCTCGCCTCGATCAGGTCGCGGAAGAGCTTCATGTTGAGCTCGTTGTCCTCGACGATCATCACCTTCTTGGCCATACGATGCCCCACCCGGCACGATTCTTCAGTCCGCGCCAATGCTCGTCACGGCGGAACATGATTCGGCTTTCGCGGCAAGCTAGCGCGATTTGATTGACGAAACGCAAATCCCGGCCGAAAGCTACTGACGCGGCAAGCGTTTCGCCGTTGCCGCGGCGCGCCGAACCGGGCTATGGCCATCCGATGAAGGATGTTTCGCGACCACCGAACAGGTCAGCCCGCGCGCCGAAACCGGGTCCCGACGCCGAGGCGCTGGCCGTCGGCGCCCTCTCCTTCATCGCTTCCGACCCCGTCCTCATGCCGCGCTTCCTCGCCATGTCCGGCATCGAGGCCAGCGACATCCGCCGCGCCGCCGCTGAACCCGGCTTCCTCGCCGGCGTGCTCAACTTCCTTCTCGCGCACGAACCGAGCCTGATGGCATTCTGCGATGCCACCGGCGCCGATCCCGGTCAGGTCGGCCGCGCGGCGCAGATGCTGCCAGGCGGCGACGAAAACTTCGACCGCTCGACCTGAGCTACGACCCGCTTCAGGCTGCGTCGGCCTTTTCGGCGAGCCGAGCCAGCTGCGTCATCACCACGGCCGCGCCCGCCAGCCGCTTTTCGGGCTTGGGCCAGTCGCGGATGAACACGATGCTCTGGTCCGGCCTTATCTTTGCCAGCGAACCCTGTTCGGCGATCATCTTCACCAGACCCGTGGGGTCGGCGAAAGTCTTGTCGCGGAACTGGATGACCACGCCCTTCGGCCCCGCATCGAGCTTCTCGACGTTGGCCTTGCGGCAGAGTGCCTTGATGAAGACGATCTTCAGCAGGTGCTGCACCTCTTCGGGCAGCGGCCCGAAGCGGTCGATCAGTTCGGCGCCGAAGGAATCGATCTCCGCTGGCGTCTCCAGTTCCGCCAGTCGGCGGTAAAGCGCAAGGCGGAGTTGCAGGTCGGAAACGTAGTTCTCCGGGATCATGACCGCCGTTCCGACCGTGATCTGCGGCGACCAGGAGCCATCGGCGACTTCGCCCGTGCCGCGGATTTCGGCCACCGCTTCTTCCAGCATCTGCTGGTACAGCTCGAAGCCGACCTCCTTGATGTGGCCCGACTGCTCCTCGCCGAGCAGGTTTCCGGCGCCGCGGATGTCGAGGTCGTGGCTGGCGAGCTGGAAACCGGCGCCGAGCGTGTCGAGCGACTGGAGCACCTTAAGCCGGCGTTCGGCGGTCTGGGTCAGCGTGCGGTTGGCGGGCAGCGTGAACAGCGCGTAGGCGCGCGCCTTGGAACGGCCGACGCGCCCGCGCAGCTGGTAGAGCTGCGCCAGGCCAAACATGTCGGCGCGGTGCACGATCAGCGTGTTGGCGGTCGGAATGTCGAGGCCGGATTCCACGATGGTCGTCGACAGAAGCACGTCGTACTTGCCGTCGTAGAAGGCGTTCATGATGTCGTCGAGTTCCCCCGGCGCGATCTGCCCGTGCGCCACGGCGACCTTCAGCTCCGGCACCGATTCGCGCAGAAAATCGTGCACTTCGGCGAGATCGCTGATGCGCGGGACGACGTAGAAGCACTGGCCGCCGCGATAGCGCTCGCGCAGCAGCGTCTCGCGGATGACCAGCGGGTCGAAGGGCGATATGAAGGTGCGCACCGCCATGCGGTCGACTGGCGCGGTGGTGATCAGCGACAGTTCGCGCACGCCGGTCAGCGCGAGCTGCAGCGTGCGCGGGATCGGTGTGGCCGAAAGCGTCAGCACGTGAACGTCGCTCTTCAGGTCCTTCAGCCGCTCCTTGTGCTTGACCCCGAAATGCTGCTCCTCGTCGATGATCAGCAGTCCGAGGCTCTTGAAGCTGATCGCCGCGCCAAGCAGCGCGTGGGTGCCGACGACGATGTCCACGGTTCCGTCCGAAATGCCCTTCTTCGTCTCGGCCAGCTCCTTCGCGCCGACGAGCCGCGAGGCCTGCCGCACCCGGATCGG
>CATMOC010000270.1 GCA_950071955.1 uncultured Mesorhizobium sp.
TCAGATCGCGCAGGAGATTACCGTATTCCGACGGATGGCGCGGCATGAAGGGCGCGCCGAAACAGGTCGAGAAGGTCGCCTCCGGCTCCGTCACGCCCTTTTCCGTGCCGGCGACCTTGGCGGTGTAGCCGGAGAGGAAGTGATACATCGCCTCGGCCGGGGTCAGCTTGGCGATCGGCGGCAACACGCCGAAGGCATCGGCGGTCAGCATGATGATCGAGCGCGGATGCCCGTCGCGGCCGCTCGCCGAAGCGTTCGGGATGTAATGGAGCGGGTAGGCGGCCCGGGTGTTCTCGGTCAGCGAGCCGTCGTCGAAATCGGGCACGCGGGCGCTGTCGAGAACGACGTTCTCCAGAACCGTCCCGAAGCGGCGCGTCGTGCCGAAGATTTCCGGCTCCGCTTCCTCCGACAGCCGGATGGTCTTGGCGTAGCAGCCGCCCTCGAAATTGAAGATGCCGTGCTCGCCCCAGCCATGCTCGTCGTCGCCGATCAGCGTGCGCGCGGGGTCGGCCGAAAGCGTCGTCTTGCCGGTGCCCGAAAGGCCGAAGAACACCGCCGCGTCACCCGCCGGCCCGACATTGGCCGAGCAGTGCATGGGCATCACGCCCGTCTCGGGCAGCAGATAGTTGAGCGCCGTGAAGACGGACTTCTTCATCTCGCCCGCATAGGAGGTGCCGCCGATGAGCACGATCATGCGCGTCAGGTCGACCGCGATGATGGTCTCGGTGCGCGCGCCGTGGCGCCCCACGTCGGCTCGGAAGGACGGCAGATCGATGATGGTGAGCTTCGGCTCGAAGGCCGGCAGTGCCGCGCGATCGGGGCGGATCAGCAGGTTGCGGATGAACAGCGAATGCCAGGCGTATTCGGTAATGATGCGCGACGGCAGGCTGTTGTCGGCATCGGCGCCGCCGATCAGGTCCTGGACGAAGAGTTCGCGGCCCTTCGCGTGCTCGATGAAATCGGCCAGCAGGTTCTCGAAGTGCTGCGGCGATATCGGCTTGTTGTTGTCCCACCAGACCTTCGGATCGGTGTTGGCGTCCCGCACGACGAACTTGTCCTTGGCGGAGCGTCCGGTGTGCTGCCCGGTCTGGGCAACCAGGGCGCCATGCGCGGTGAGTCGCGCTTCGCCGCGGCGGATCGCCTCCTCGTAGAGGTCGGCCTCGCCGAGATTGTAGTGCACCTTTCCGGTACCCGTCAGGCCCGCAGCCTCGATCCCGCATTTGGGATTCCGCTCGCCGATCTCCTGCATTGTTCCCTTCTCCCTGGCTTTGAAATGAACGCTTGTGCCAACGACGACTTGCGGGATGAGGGATTCATTCGCAGGCGTCCCATTCGGTCACAAACAGAAAAGCCTTTTTATTTCAAATCTTTAATCGATTTAAAGATTTAAAAATTTTCTAAATCGTTTAAAGCAACCGGACCGAACCCTAAGTGAACGCAATTCGCGCCTCCTCGTTTGGTGCAGAGACACCCCGGTCGATGGCGGACCTGCCGGGGCTCGGACCGGCCGGTTTTCAAGGAGCCGGGTGTGACATGGGAAGTCATCTGTGCCACATTTTGTACCTAATTTGTCCGCCTATAACCCTTTCCGTCAGCAGGAAGGGACGCCGGCGCATGAGGGAACCGCTTGATATGGCAACGATCGCACTCGTCGACGACGACCGGAATATCCTGACCTCCGTCTCGATCGCATTGGAATCGGAAGGCTACCGCGTGGAAACCTACACGGATGGGGCTTCCGCTCTGGAGGGCTTTGCCGCGCGACCGCCCAACCTCGCCGTGCTCGACATCAAGATGCCGCGCATGGACGGCATGGAACTGCTGCGCCGACTGCGCCAGAAGAGCGACCTTCCGGTGATCTTCCTGACGTCCAAGGACGACGAGATAGACGAACTCTTCGGTCTCAAGATGGGGGCCGACGACTTCATCCGGAAGCCGTTCTCGCAACGCCTTCTGGTCGAGCGCGTGAAGGCGGTGCTGCGTCGCGCCAGTGCCCGGGAGGCGGCAGCCAAATCGCCGACCCAGCAGAGCAAGTCCCTCGAAAGGGGCCAGCTCGTCATGGACCAGGAGCGCCATACCTGCACCTGGAAGGGCGAACCGGTGACGCTTACGGTGACCGAGTTCCTGATCCTCCATTCGCTGGCGCAGCGGCCGGGCGTGGTCAAGAGCCGCGATTCTCTCATGGATTCGGCCTATGACGAGCAGGTCTACGTGGACGACCGGACCATTGACAGCCACATCAAGAGGCTGAGAAAGAAGTTCAAGTCCGTCGATGACGAATTCGACATGATCGAAACGCTCTATGGGGTGGGCTATCGCTTCCGCGAGGCCTAGACGCGATCCGCTCCAGCCGAGCGTCGGGAACGGTGTCCGGCAGTTCATGGTGGCCGACGTCAGATCAGCACAGCCGAGCAAGACCGGCGCGCGCCGACCGCCGGTCCTGGCGGGTTGGATCATGGTGCCGTTCCGCCGGTTCTTCGGCCACCACATCTTCTCGAGCCTGACGCGGCGCATCCTCTTCCTGAACCTCGCCGGTCTCGTGGTGCTCGTTCTCGGCATCCTCTATCTCAACCAGTTCCGCGACGGCCTGATCGAGGCGCGCGTGGAAAGCCTGATGACGCAGGGCGAAATCATCGCGGCTGCGATTGCCGCGTCCGCGACGGTGGAGACGGACACCATCACCGTCGACCCCGAGAAGCTGCTGGAACTTCAGGCCGGGCAGAGCATCGCGCCGGGAACCGACCAGCTCGACAGCCTCGAGTTCCCGATCAACCCGGAGCGGGTCGCGCCGGTGCTTCGCCGCCTGATCTCGCCAACCCGGACCCGTGCGCGCATCTACGACCGCGACGGCAACCTTCTGCTGGATTCACGGCATCTCTATTCGCGCGGCCAGATCCTCCGCTATGACCTTCCCCCGCTGGAGGAAGCGGAACAGGATTTCATCGACCGTATCGAGGACTTCATCTACCGCTTCTTCGAGCGCAAGGACTTGCCCGTCTACCGCGAGCAGCCCGGCGGAAGCGGCGCTGCCTATCCCGAGGTGGTGAACGCGCTGATCGGCAGCCCAGGCTTCGTTGTGCGCATCAGCGAACAGGGCGAGATGATCGTATCGGTCGCCGTGCCCGTTCAGCGGTTCCGCGCCGTCCTCGGCGTCCTGCTGCTGTCGACGCAGGGTGGCGACATCGACAAGATCGTCGCCGACGAGCGCCGGGCGATCTTCCGCGTCTTCGGCGTGGCGGCACTCGTCACGGCGATCCTGTCCATGCTTCTGGCTTCCACGATCGCGAACCCGCTGCGCCGCCTTTCGGCCGCAGCCGTGCGCGTGAGGCGCGGCGTGCGCAGCCGCGAGGAAATTCCCGACTTTTCCGATCGGCAGGACGAGATCGGGAATCTGTCGATCGCGCTCCGCGACATGACGAATGCGATGTACGCGCGCATCGACGCGATCGAGAGTTTCGCGGCCGATGTCGCGCATGAACTGAAAAACCCGCTCACCTCGTTGCGCAGCGCGGTCGAGACCCTGCCGCTCGCCCGGAACGACGAAACGAGGAAGAGGCTGCTGGACGTCATCCAGCACGACGTGCGCCGTCTCGACCGGCTGATCAGCGATATTTCGGACGCATCGCGCCTCGATGCCGAACTGGCCCGCGAGGATGCCTCCCGCGTTGACGTGAAGAAGCTGGTGGGCGACCTCGTCGACCTGTCGCTCCAGCAGGGCAGGCACCGCAAGAAGGTGGCGATCGAGTTCCGCGCGCCCAAGGATGCTGCCAAGAGCTTCCACGTCTCCGGCCACGACCTGCGGATCGGACAGGTGATCACCAATCTGATCGAGAACGCCCGTTCCTTCGTGCCCGACAAGGACGGGCGGATCGTCGTCAGCCTCATGCGCAGCAATCGCCACGTCATCATCACGGTGGAGGACAACGGTCCGGGCATCCGCGTCGAGAACATCGAGCGGATCTTCGAACGCTTCTATACGGATCGGCCCTCCACCGAGGCATTCGGCCAGAACTCCGGCCTCGGCCTGTCGATAAGCCGGCAGATCGTGGAAGCGCATGGCGGTCAGCTTACGGCCGAAAACATCGTCGGAGCAAAGCCCGGCGACATCCGGGGCGCACGGTTCGTCGTCAGGCTGCCGGCCGAAAGCTGACCATTGCAGAACATCCACGCAACCGGGCTGGTCGCTGGCGATCGGGGTCTGCTCATCCTCGGAGCCTCCGGCAGCGGCAAGACGACCCTGGCGCTCGCCATTATCGCGCAAGCATCGAGCGAGGGGCATTTCGCGCGTCTCGTTGCCGACGACCAGGTTCTCGTCGCGGCGGTTGGCGTCCGATTGGCCGCCCATGCTCCGGCCGCCATCGCCGGGCTTGCCGAGGCGAGGGGGCTGGGCCCGGTGCCTGTTCCCCACGAGCCGCGGATGATCGTGGATGCGCTCGTCCGGCTCGTCGCGGCCGAGGAGGCGCCGCGTTTTCATCAGGGCGAATGTGAGGAAGTTTGTGGCATCGCGCTGCCCCGGCTCCGGCTGCCGCAACGCAATGTGGCCGGCGCCCTCCCTGCGGTTATGGCTTTCCTGCGACTTCGCGGCAACGGGAGGGAGGCCACCGTGACGCAGGCGGTATCGCGACCTTTTGCTCAGCGGCGGGACGATTTGGGCTTGTCAACGTGAGGCTGCTCGACAAGATAGCGCTCCTGCCAGCGGGAAGGCATCCGGCCGATCCCGAAGAAGACACGTTCCCCTGATCGAGGGCCATGACGGGAGCTTTTCATTCATGATCGGACTCGTGCTCGTGACGCACGGTCGGCTGGCCGAGGAATTTCGCCATGCGGTGGAGCATGTCGTGGGGCCGCAGGAAAACTTCGAGACGATCGCAATTGGGGCGGATGACGATATCGAGCAGCGCAGGCGCGAGATCGTGGAGGCGGTGGAGCGTGCCGACACGGGCGCAGGGGTCATCGTCCTCACCGACATGTTCGGCGGAACGCCGTCGAACCTGGCGATTTCCGTCATGGAAGCGGGACGGATAGAGGTGATCGCCGGCATGAACCTTCCCATGCTCATCAAGCTCACGAGCGTGCGGGCCGGCGACAGCATGGCCGCGGCGCTCGAAGGGGCCCAGACGGCGGGGCGAAAGTACATCAACGTCGCGAGCCAGGTGCTGAGCGGAAAATGATTGCGGAGCCGGACGTGGGGGAGACCGATCTGGTGGTTCGCGAGATCGAGATCGTCAACCAGCGAGGCCTGCACGCGCGCGCCTCTGCGCGCTTCGTTCAGGTCGCCGGGGGCTTCGAGGCCGTCATCACCGTCGAGCGGGACGGCATCTCGGTCGGCGGCACCTCGATCATGGGGCTTATGATGCTCGCCGCCAGCCCGGGAAGCTTCATAAAGGTGAGCGCCTCGGGACCGGAGGCGGAGGGGGCCGTCGAGGCGCTGGCGGCGCTTGTTTCCAACCGCTTCGGCGAAGAGGTCTGACGTTTGCCACGTCGTATGCAGGGATAAAGATTTCGTTATATCCCGTTGCCGCCGCCCTCCCGATCTGCTAGGCAGCCCGCGACAACGGGGGGCGACATCAGTCGCTGCCCCGGCTTTCGTTCAACTGGAGACGCCCAATGGCACAGAGCCAGGATTACATCGTCAAGGACATCGCGCTTGCGGACTGGGGCCGCAAGGAGATCGACATCGCCGAAACCGAGATGCCGGGCCTCATGGCCTGCCGCGAAGAGTTTGGCGAGACCAAACCGCTGAA
>CATMOC010000271.1 GCA_950071955.1 uncultured Mesorhizobium sp.
GAAGCAGCTACGCCAACAGCCGAGTGCCTGACTCTCCTGCGTACCCTACGCCTGTTGCTGCGTGCCTGAATCGCTCGAACTTGCGTCGTGCGCTGGAAGCATCTTCGAGCTGTTCCTAACCTTGGCTCCCGGCAGTCTCCTCTGCCGCCTGCCTCGCGTGCTCATTCTTCAAGACGAACTTCTGGATCTTGCCGATCGAAGTCTTCGGCAGGTCGTCGCGGAACTCGACGAAGCTCGGCACCTTGAACCTGGACAGATACTTCGCACACCATTCGATGACCTGTGCCGCGTCGATGGTGGCTCCCTTCTGCCGGACCACGTAGGCCTTGACCGCTTCGTCGCGCAGGGGGTCGAAGACGCCGATCACCGCCGATTCGAGGATTTCCGGATGATCGTTCAGGACCCGCTCGACCTCAGTCGCGGCGATGTTCTCGCCGGCACGCTTGATGACGTCCTTGCCGCGGTCGAAGAAGTTCAGATAGCCGTCTGCATCGAGGTAGCCGTTGTCTCCGGTCAGGAACCATCCGCCGCGCATGCAGTCTGCCGAGGCAGCCGCGTTCTTGTAATAGTTGGAAAACAGCGGCTTCCCGCCGACGACGATCTGGCCCACATGACCCTGAGCCACGTCGTTCATCTCCTCGTCGACAACCCTAACCTCATGTCCCGGCAGCGGCAGGCCGATGCAATGGCGCTTCGTCACCCCGTAGACGAGGGGGTTCGACGTGCAGATGCCGTAGGTTTCCGTTAACCCGTACCCTTCGACGAGCGTGACCTTGAACCGCCGTTCGAAGCTTTCCCATTCTTCCGGCGCAGTGGGTAACGCATAGAACGAGAAACGCACGTCGTGCGCCGAATCCGCATCCGTCGGCGGCTGCGCCAGGAGCGTGCGCAGGATCATCGGCACGATGCTGATGCCCGTGCATCGGTGCGTGCGCACCTGGTTCCAGTAGCGCGTGGCGCTGAAGGCCTCGAGCAGCACCACCGTGCCTCCGACCGTGAGCGTGGGGATGACGCCGACGAACTGGGCGTTGACGTGGAATAGAGGCAGCACCACGCAGATCCTGTCGCTGGCGCGCATCCCGAAAAGCATGGCGACGGAGATGCCCTGCAGCACGCTGTTGTTGTGGTCGAGCACCGCGCCTTTCGGCCGCGACGTCGTCCCGGAGGTGTAGATGATCTGCGAAGCGTCGCGCGGGTCGACGGCCGTCCTGCGGTCGATCGGGTCGCCCTCGCTCATGATCGCCGAGTAGAGCGCATAGCCGCCCGGCGCCACATCGCTGCGCGCGAGGACGCGGTGCCGGATAGTGTCGGCGCGGGGTGCGATCGCCTCGAAGACCGGCAGGAAGCGCGGTTCCGTCACCACTGCCGCGATCTCGGCGTTTTCGACGAGATAGCCGAGTTCGTCGGGCGTGTAGTGCACGTTGACCGGTACCGCCACGGCACCGATCTGGTTGGCCGCGAACCACGCGACAAGGAACTCCGGCCCGTTGGTCAGCATGATCGCGACGTTCTCGCCCGCTCTCAGCCCGGCATCCGACAGGTTGTTCGCGAGGCGGGCGACCTGGGTGGCGATGGCGCGGTAGGTGTGGCGCGAGATCTCGCCCCTGTCATTCTCGAAGACCACGAAGTCCTTCTCGGGATTCCGCTCCACCTGAATCCGGAGAAGGCCCGGTATCGTCAGTCTGCCGCTCGCGTCCATCTCTTTTCCTCCCAAGGAACGGCTCCCCCCGTTCCCATCATCCTAAAGCGCCGGCACTCCCGCCTGCGCGCGGCGCGCCGGCGGCAGGTGGATCGCCCCGCCGTCGCGCGCGTCGTGGGCGGCTTCCGCGAGCGCCTCCGATAGCGTCGGATGCGCATGCACGGTGTGGATCAGCGCCGACAGCGTCATTTCCATCTGGACGGCGAGCGTGGCCTCCCCGAGCAGGTTCGACACGCCCGGACCGACCATCGTGATCCCGAGGATCTGGTCGTGCCCGGCGTCCGCGACGATCTTGACGAAGCCTTCCGCATGGCCGCCGACCAGAGCCTTGCCGTTGGCCGAGAACGGGAAACGACCGACCTTCACCTCGCCCATCGCGCCTGCCTCCGCTTCCGTCAAGCCGACGCTGGCGATTTCGGGTCGGGTATAGACGGCGCGGGGCATGGCGAGCGCCGAGAAGGCCGGGGCCTCCTGCCCGAGGATGTCGGCAAGGGCGCATTCGGCCTGGGCCGCGGCGCGATGGGCGAGCAATGGCCCGCCGGTGACGTCGCCGACGGCGTAGATCCCGTCCACGTTGGTGCGCATGCGATCGTCGACGCCGATGGCGCCGAGCTTCGTCGCAATGCCTGCGGCGGCGAGTCCGAGCGCGTCGACATTGGGCCGGCGGCCGGCCGCAACCAAGATGCGGTCGACCGTCAGGGTCGATCGGCCGGTACCGTCCTCGATTGTCAGTTCGACCACCCCGTCTCCTGCCGCCACCGAGCGCAGCCTGGTGCCGGTCCGGATCGTCACGTTCTGCGCCGAAAGGGTCTTCGCCAGGACGTCTACCGCCTCCCCATCCTCTCCGGCGAGGATTCGGTCGGCGACTTCGAGAATCGTGACCTCCGTTTCGAGGTTGGCGAATATCTGAGCGAACTCGACGCCGATGACGCCGCCGCCGACGATCGCCAGACGGTCGGGCCGTTCGGTGAGGGAGATCGCCTCATCGGAACTCAGGGCATGCGGCCCGGCCAGCCCCTCGATGGGCGGGATGACCGGAACGGAGCCGGTGGCGATCACGACGAAGTCGGCCTTCAGTTCACGCCCGCTCGACGCGAGTCGCAGACTGCGCTCTCCCGAAAAGGTCGCCCGGTCGTTCAGGAGCGTGATAGCGTTGCGCTTCACCAGTGTGTGGACGCCGCGGACCAGTCGCTCTACCGCCGCCGATCTTTCGGCGGCGAGACGACCTAGCGCGCGTGGTGCGGATGGGTCCTGTCGATCCTGCCCCGCCAGCGCCAGATGCCTGGGCAGGTCGTGGATCATGGCGGAGTTGTGCAAGAGGCTCTTCGTCGGAATGCAGCCGACGTTCAGGCACGTGCCGCCGAGTTCGCCGGCCTCGACCAGCGTTACCTTCAGCCCGTGCCGGGCACCGCGGATCGCGGCCGTGTATCCGCCGATTCCGCCGCCGATGACCACGAGGTGCCCGGTCATGCGGGGCCGGCCCCTTGCCCGTCGGTGGCGGGAACCAGGCATGTACCGTCGATCACCGTCTGGCCGGACTGGTTGAGGCAGGCGAAGGGGACCTGCCAGGCGTCGTCCTTCCGGTCGGCGACGGCACCCTCGACCCGGATCCGGTCGCCCGGACGGGCGGGCGCCCGATAGCGCAGCGACACGCGGGTGCCGAAGGGCAGGAGCGGCCGCCCCATGGCCCTGGCGAGAGCCTGGAAGAGCGGCTCCATCGGGATGCAGCCATGGGCGATGGTGCTCCCGAACGGCGAAGCCGCCGCACGGTCCGGATCCACGTGGACAGGATTGAAATCTCCGGAGATCGCGGCATAGCGATCGATCATGGCCTGCGTGATCTCGATCTCGACATGCGGCAGCCGCATGCCCTGGGCGAGCGGAATGTCAGCCATCCATCCTCCTCACGGCAGGATGGCGGCAAAGGTGATGGAGCACACCATCTGCCCGTCCTGGTTTCGTGTCACCTGCTCGTAGGACAGGAATTTCCGGCCTTTCTTTTCGAAACGGTCGGCGATGGTCAGGACCGTGGTCAGAACGTCGCCCGCATGGACCGGATGGCCGTGGACGTTCTCGTCGCCCATCCGGATCACGCCGGGCGGAAAGACCTGCTGCTCCCACCCGAGCCTCAACCCATAGGTGAGTCCCATCGACGTGGGTGCGACGGCCCCTCCCGGGGCGTCCGGACGGAACGCGGGGTCGTCGTAGCCGAACAGGGCGCAGAAGTCGTCGATGTCGGACTGCGTGACGTGTATCACGCCTTTGCAGACCTCGCGTCCCAGCACCGCGCCCTCATAGGTCGTCAGGGGATTCACCGTCATCTCAGCACCGCCATCTGCAGGGCGGGTTCCTCAAGATAGGCCTTCAGCCTCGCACGGAAGCGGCCTGCCTCGGCTCCGTCGATCAGCCGGTGGTCGAAGGTCATGCTCAGCATCATCTGCGGTCGGATGACGATCGCGCCGTCGCGAACCACCGGTTCATCGACGATTTGCCCGATGCCGAGGATCGCCGATTGAGGCGGATTGAGGATCGGCGTCTCGAAATCTCCGCCATAGCTGCCGAAATTGCTGACGCTGAAGGTGCCGCCCGAAAGGTCGGACTGTGTCAGGCCGCCATTGCGCGCGGCGTCGACCAGCCGCTTCCGCTCGCGGGCGATCTCCACCAGCGTCTTCTTGTCGGCCTTCTGGACGACGGGGACTATCAGCCCTTCCTCCAGCGCCACGGCGATGCCGACATTGGCGTCGGGCCACTCGAGTATCTCGTCGCCCACGATCGACGCGTTGATGAGCGGCATCTGCGAGAGCACGGTTGCGACCGCCTTGACCACGATGTCCGTATAGGTGACGCGGACTCCGAATTCCGCCTCGCGCTCGACCAGCGCCTGGCGCAGGCGCACGCTCCCGCTCATGTCGACACGCCCGAAGGCGGTCATCTGGGCGCTGCCCTGCAGGCTCTCCATCATCCGTCTGGCAATGGTGCGGCGCATGCCCGCGAGCGGCCGCCGTTTCGGTCCGGCGTCGGTCGCGCCGGCCGGCGGTGTCGGGTTCGGATGAAAAGGCCAGGGTATATTCGCCGGCCGGCCGCGCCAGGCTGCCGTTCAGCCGCAGCGCCACGCCCCGGGCGCGCCTGGACAGGCCGGTATCGCGCTCGACGCGGCGGATATCGGTCCAGGTCGTCTCCAGATCCAGGTTGGCGGCCTTGCTGACCTGCAACGAGGCCCCCGCCCCCAATTGCGAGATACGGCTGTCGGTGCCGCCGCCGGCACTGTCGGTGCGATCGGCCCCGGCGACGATCCGGGCCCGGATCAGCGGTGTGGGTTCCAGATAGATCCGGCCGGCGAGGCTGCCGGTGCGGCTGTCGACCAGATCCGGATCGGTGGTGCCGCTATAGGCGCGGCGGCTGTATTCAAGACTGAATTCGCCGCCCAGCTTGGCCTGGCTGCCGAAGGCATAGCCCAGCCGGGCGCTGGTCGTGGTGACGCTTCCCGGATCCAGCGTCACCAGCGTGCCGGTATCCTGGTCGAAGAAAATCTCGCGGTCCAGATCGGTCTCGCGATAGTTCAGCCCCGCCTCCAGCGAGGCATTGCGGGCGAAGCGGCGATAGGACAGGCGTGCCTGCCGGTCGCCGAAGCCGATGAAGTTCGTCTGCTTCGGGTCGCCCTCGGTCAGCGGCAGCGACAAGCCCAGATCCAGGGTCTGGGACCGGGTGGCGCGGCGGAAGGTCAGATCCAGCGGCGTGACGCCGATCACATCGCCATTGTCCAGCGCCAGCTGCTGGCCGATGCTGAACCGGGCGATGGCAGCCGGCTGATCGTCGGTCTGGGCATTGGCCGCCGCCGTCGGCAGCAGCGCCAGCAGGAACAGCAACAACGCCGCGCCCAAAACCGGCGCCAGAACGCCCAGCACCGCCATCACCACGCGCTGGAGCGTCCCTACGATCGCATCCTGCGCGCGCATCTGCGCGAGCCCGGTCCCTGCCGAGACGCCCATCAGCGCCGCGAGAAACCATCCTTGCTCCATCGCCCGGTTGACGAAATCGAGGCC
>CATMOC010000272.1 GCA_950071955.1 uncultured Mesorhizobium sp.
TTCAATTGGGAAGGACGCACGTTGTAGAAGCCCTCCGGCGCCTGCCGGTCGCCTTCAACGAACTTAGGTCCGAGCTTTCCGGACCATTTGCAGATGTCGTAGGTCGCGATGAGATCGTAGCGGCCGGACTTCTTCTGCTTCCAGATCTCGAGCTTGCCCTCTTCCTTGAAGACGCGCGCCATAACCGGCGCATTCTTCTCCATGCCCTTGGCCTGCATCGAGGCCAGGATCTGCTCGGGAAGCTGCTTGTTGGCCTTGATACCGGCCGAATTGAGGGTGGTTTCCGTGCATCCGGCAACCGCGAGCGCCGCGGCTAGGATGCTGATACGGGTAATACTGGCAATCGTGCTCAAGACTTCAAACCTGCGTTCGCGGTACCGGATGCCGGGCAGATGCCGCGGCCGATCCGCGGGAACGTTAAGGCCGTTAACCTTGAGAATTGCTTACTGCAAGGTCCGGTCCGCCCCTCTCACGCAAACGTCATAGAGCCATAGGATTGTCGATTTTATGGCGGGAGCGCTGCATGGCCGCATACGGCGGAGGGTTCGTTCCGCCAGAGCGGCTAAATGTCCCGCCCGATCGACAGGAACTTCTCGCGGCGGTGCTCGCGGTAGTCCATGTTCGCGCCAGCGAGTTCGCCGAACGCCTTTTCGATCTGTTCGCCCACGGACTTGATCGCCGTTTCGGGTCCGCGGTGGGCGCCGCCCAGCGGTTCGGCGACAATGCCGTCGATTACCTTCATGTCGAGGAGATCCTTGGCGGTGATCTTCATCGACGTCGCGGCGTCGCGGGCGCGGGTGGAATCGTGCCAGAGGATCGAGGCCGCTCCCTCCGGCGAGATGACCGAATAGATCGAGTGCTCGAGCATGTAGACCTTGTTGGCGGTGGCGATCGCGATGGCGCCGCCCGAGCCGCCTTCGCCGATGACGACCGAGACCACCGGCACCTTGAGGCCCAGCGAGGCCGAGGTCGAGCGGGCGATCGCCTCCGCCTGCCCGCGTTCCTCGGCGCCGATGCCGGGATAGGCACCCGCCGTATCCACCAGCGTTACGAGGCGGACCTTGAACCTGTCGGCGAGTTCCATGATGCGCACGGCCTTGCGATAGCCTTCTGGCCGCGCCATGCCGAAATTGTGTTGCAGGCGGCTCTTCGTGTCGGCGCCCTTCTCCTGGCCGAGGATCGCCACCGGTTCGCCGCGGAACCGCGCGAAGCCGCCGATGATGGCCTCGTCGTCGCCGTAGAGGCGATCACCTGCAAGAGGGGTGAAGTCGGTGAACAGGGCGCCGACGTAGTCGAGGCAGTGAGGCCGGTCCGGATGACGGGCCACCTGCGCCTTCTGCCAGGGCTGGAGCGCCTTGTAGATGTCCCGCAGCGCGTCGTTCGAACGCTTCTCGAGCCGCGCTATCTCGTCGGCGACATCGACGGACTCGCCGCTCTCCGAGAGCTTCTTCAGCTCCAGGATCTGTCCTTCCAGATCGGCAACGGGTTTTTCGAATTCGAGATAATTATACATTCGCTACTGGACCGACGCCGCCTCGGGCCCGTGAAATCGCATACCGGGACGTTGGCTCAACGTCCCTACGGGCTGAAAAGTTGCCCCCACATAGCGTTCGGGGGCTTAGTCGGCAAGCGGATGGTGGTCATTCACCAGCCTGACCAGCCGTTCCTCCAGCACGTGTGTGTAAATCTGCGTGGTCGAGATGTCGGCGTGGCCTAGCAGCAGTTGCACGGCCCGCAGATCCGCGCCGTTCTGGAGAAGGTGGCTGGCGAACGCATGGCGAATGACGTGCGGCGAGATGGCCGCCACGGGAACGCCCGCGCGCGCGGCGAGCGCCTTCAGGTCGCGCGCGAAAACCTGCCGCGGCAGGTATCCCGTCTCCGAGCGGGCCGGGAAAAGCCAGGGGCTTTCGGCATGAGCCGGATCTTCCGCTCTCACGCGTAGCCAGGCCGACATGGCCGCCCGCGCCTTGGCCGACAGCGGCACCATGCGCTCCTTGTCGCCCTTTCCCCGCACGACGAAGAAGCGGTCGTCCCGCAGCGCCACCCCAAGCGGCAGCCCGACGAGTTCGGTGACGCGCAGGCCGGTGGCGTAGAGCACTTCGACGAGCGCATGCAGCCGGACAGCCGCCTCCCGCGAAATGTCAGGCGGGGGTGCTGCTGCTTCCACCTCGGCGAGTTCGATGAGACGGGCGGTATCGGCCTCGTTCAGCGTCTTGGGCAGGGACCTCGGCTTCCGCGGACCTTCCGCCGTCCCGGTCGGGTCGTCCGGCCGAATGCCCTCCGAATAGAGGAAGCGGAAAAACTGCCGCAGCGCGGAAAGCTTCCTCGCCTGCGTCGAGGCCGCGAAGCCCTGCGCTGCGATCCCTTCGAGATGCGCCCTGACGTCGAGCACCGAGGCGTGCGCCAGGCCGCGGTCCTTCGGCATCGAGGCATGGGCATCCTCGAGATCACGGCGATAGGCGTCGAGCGTGTTGGTCGCGGCCCCCCGTTCGGCGCTCATCATTTCCAGGAATGCTTCGATCGCGGCGTTGCTGTTCATGGCCGGGGAGTGCGCGTCATTCGCGCGGGTTGAGCCTTTCGGCAGGAATGCGCACGGTCATCTCGCCCTTGTTGGGCTCGACGAAGGTGACGAGCGCGAACATCGCGCCATAAGCGATCCCGACCAGTATTGCGATCGTCACAAGAAACCGAAAAAGGGTCGGCATTTTTTTGTTGTAACCCCATTCACGTCCCGCCGCTTTCCTTATGCGTTGCGGGTCAGGCTATTTCAACCCTCGCAGGGGGTGGCGGCTTGCTTGACGCCGCCGGCCTTTTCATGTGCATACCTCGCTTCGAGGGAAAGAGACCGATGAACGCCGTGGCCGAAGCCGCCGACCTGAAGCTGCGAGAAAAGCTCGGCAGCCGCTCGATCGTCTTCGTGGGGCTGATGGGAGCGGGCAAGACGGCGATCGGGCGCAAGGTCGCGCAAATTCTTGGCATGCCCTTCATCGATAGCGACCACGAGATCGAGACGGTTTCGCGCATGACCATCCCGGAACTGTTCGACCTGTACGGCGAACCGGAGTTCCGGTCCCTGGAGCGCCGCGTGATCGCCCGGTTGATCGAGGAAGGCGGCCGAGTCGTGTCCACGGGCGGCGGCGCATTCATGAACGAGGAGACGCGCAGCGCGATCGCCGCGAACGGCGTCTCGATCTGGCTGAAGGCGGATCTGGACGTGCTTATGGAGAGAGTCGTCAAGAATCGGAACAGGCCGCTTTTGAGGAATCCGGACCCGAGGGCGGTGATGCAGCGGCTCATGAACGACCGCTATCCCGTCTACGCGCTGGCCGACGTCACCGTCCACACCCGCGCCGAGTCCAAGGAAGTCATCGCCGACGAGGCGATCGCGGCGCTGGCCGCGTACCTCGACGGTTCGCGAACGGTGAAGGACGACGTGTGATGGGCAATCCGGTCGACGGCGAACCCGTACGGGTGGAGGTAGGCCTCGGGGACCGCGCCTACGACATCCTGATCGGCTCAGGCCTCGCCGGACGGGCGGGACTGGAGATAGCGGCGCGCATGCCCGGCGTGCGTGCGGCAATCGTCACCGACGAGAACGTCGCGGCTGCGCATCTAGACGCGTTTTCGAGCGGTCTCGCATCGGCGGGGATAACCTCCACGCCCATCATTCTCGCTCCTGGCGAACGCACCAAGAGTTTCGAGTGTCTTCAGGAGGTCGTGAACGCTGTCCTGTCCGCCCGGCTAGAGCGCCGCGACATAGTCGTCGCGCTCGGCGGCGGCGTAGTCGGCGACCTCGCCGGTTTCGCCTCCGGCATCGTGCGGCGCGGCATGCGCTTCGTCCAGGTGCCGACCTCGCTGCTCGCCCAGGTGGACTCCTCCGTCGGCGGCAAGACCGGCATCAACACCGGGCAGGGAAAGAACCTCGTCGGGCTCTTCCACCAGCCGCAACTCGTGCTCGCCGATACCGACGTGCTCGACACCTTGCCGGAGCGCGAGTTTCGTGCCGGCTACGCCGAAGTGACCAAATACGGGCTCATCGACCGGCCGGCCTTCTTCGAGTGGCTGGAGGCGAACTGGCGCGAGGTCTTCGCCGGCGGTCCGGCGCGCACGCGGGCGATCGCCGAATCCTGCCGCGCCAAGGCCGAAATGGTGGCGCGCGACGAGTTCGAGACCGGCGACCGCGCGCTGCTCAACCTAGGCCACACCTTCGGCCACGCCTTGGAGGCGGCGGTCGGTTACGACGGCGCACGGCTGGTACACGGGGAGGGCGTGGCAATCGGCATGGCCCTGGCCCACCGGTTCTCCGCGCGGCTCAATCAGTGCAGCCCTGACGACGCCGCGCGGGTTGAAAGACACCTGTCTACCGTGGGACTGCCCACCCGCATGGCAGACATTCCGGGCGGGCTTCCTGACGCCGAGCGCCTCCTGTCCTATATTGCACAGGACAAGAAGGTCACGCGCGGCGCGCTTACCTTCATCCTGACCCACGGAGTCGGGCAGTCCTTCATCGCGAAGGACGTGCCGGCTTCCGAAGTCCTATCGTTCCTCAGGGAGAACCATCCAGGATGACGACGGAATTATGGGTGGTCGGCGGCATCATCCTCGTGCTGATCATCTTCTCGTTCCTCTTCTCGGGAACGGAGACGGGGATGACGGCCGTCTCGCGGGCCCGCCTTCACTCGCTGGCAGCGGGAGGAGATCCCCGCGCCACCGTCGTGGAGCGCCTGATCGAGCGCAAGGACCGGCTCGTCGGGGCGCTGCTGATAGGCAACAACCTCGTCAACATCCTGGCGTCGGCGCTCGCCACCAGCGTGCTCCTGTCGATCTTCGGGGACAGCGGCGTGGTCTATGCCACCATCGGCATGACCGTGCTTCTCGTCATCTTCTCCGAGATCCTGCCGAAATCGCTGGCGCTGTTTCGGCCGGAGCAGTTCGCACTCTTCGTCTCGCCCTTCGCGCGGGTCATCGTCTTCATTCTCGGCCCGGTCTCCAGCATGGCGAACCTCGTCGTGCGCGGCATCCTGCAGCTCTTCGGCATCAACCTGGGACGGGACGCGCCGATGGTCTCCGCCCACGAGGAACTGCGCGGCACCGTGGAGGTCCTGCACCGCGAGGGCGCCTTCGTGAAGCAGGACCGGGACAGGGTCGGCGGCCTGCTCGACCTCGCCGAACTCGAGGTCTCCGACATCATGATCCACCGGACGGCCATGCGGATGGTCAATGCCGATTCTCCGGCCGACGTCGTGGTGCGTGACATCCTGCAGAGCCCATACACGCGCATGCCGCTCTACAAGGGCGAGACCGACAACATCGTCGGCGTCGTCCACGCCAAGGATCTGCTGCGCGCGCTGCACGAAATCGGCAATGATCCGACGCGGATTGACATCATGGAAGTGGCGAGAAAGCCCTGGTTCGTGCCCGACACGACCACGCTGCGGGATCAGCTCAACGCCTTCCTCAGGCGCAAGGCGCACATTGCCATCGTCGTCGACGAATATGGCGAGGTCGAAGGGCTGATCACGCTCGAAGACATTCTGGAGGAGATCGTCGGCAATATCGCCGACGAGCACGATGTGGAGATCGAGGGCGTCAAGACCGAGGCTGACGGCTCGGTGGTCGTCGACGGACAGGTGCCGATCCGCGATCTCAACCGGGCGCTCGACTGGAACCTGCCGGACGAGGAGGCGGTGACGATCGCCGGCCTCGTCATTCACGAGACCG